>NZ_KB892167.1:0-205022 GCF_000373685.1 Streptomyces sp. PsTaAH-124
TAGGGCCTGTCGTCAAATTCCCGCCTGCCCCGCGACGCCATGCACGCACTCTCGCCGCACCGGGACCCGACCCGAGTACGTCCAGTACGCGGGTCAGGACCCGGCACGCCGAGAGCACGCACCTGACGCCGCGAGGCCCGCCCTCCGGGCGGACGACGGCAATTTGACGACAGGCCCTAGGACCTGTCCTGGCTCCGGCCGTGACGGCCCGAAGGGCCCCGCACCACCGTGGTGTGGGGCCCTTCGGCTGCGTACGGGGAGGGGCGCAGGCGTCCTGCCGGGGCGTCATCGGCCCAGCGCGGCCAGTTCCTTGGCGGCCTCCGTGAGGTCCTTGGCGGTGTCGATGGCGCGCCAGTAGGCGCCCTGCGGGATCGGGAAGCCGGCCAGCCGCAGTTCCCGGGCCAGCCGCGGGAAGGTGCTGCGCTCGTGGTCGCCGCGCTCGGGCAGCAGGGAGGTGAAGCCGGGGGAGAAGACGTAGACGCCCGCGTTGATCTCGAAGGTCGACGGCGGCGCCTCGATGAAGTCGGTGATGTGCCCGAAGCCGTCCGTCTGCACGGCGCCCCACGGGATGCGCGGTCGGGCCAGCGCGAGGGTCGCGACCGCGTCGCGCTCGGTGTGGAAGTCCGCCATGTCCCGCAGCGAGAAACGGGTCCAGATGTCGCCGTTGGTGGCGTACCAGGCGCGCTCGGGGTGCGGGAGGCGGGCGGCGGCGAACTTGAGGCCGCCGCCGCGGCCGAGGGGCTCCGGCTCGACGACCGTGGTCACCCGGACGGGCAGCTCCGCCGACTCCAGCCACTCCTGGAGCACCTCGGCGAGGTGGCCGCAGGAGATCACCACGTCCGTGACGCCCTCCTCGGCCAGCCAGGCGAGCTGGTGGCCGATGATCGGAGTGCCCGTACCGGGGATCTCGACCATCGGCTTGGGCCGGTCGTCGGTGTAGGGGCGCAGCCGGGAGCCCTGGCCACCGGCCAGGACCACGGCTTGGGTGGGGCGGGACGCCGCGTTCGGATGGGTCATGCCGGAACTCTACGTGCCCCCGCGCGGCGGCCCGCGCCGGTGACCGGTACGCCGCTGTACGGCGCCCGTCCGGCGCGGGCCCTGACTCTGCCGGGCGCTGCCGGTGGCCCGGTCCCGGCTCAGCCCTGGGCCGCGAGGACCCCGGAGGCGAAGGAGGTGTCGCAGACGGGGCGGGAGAAGGCCTGGGCGCGCGTGGGGCCGTAGATGCGCACGGCGGCCCGGCCGAGGGTGCGGGCGATGGACGCGCAGTGCCCGGCCAGCGAGGGCCGGTCGTTGACCGCCTGCTGGAGGTGGGTCAGCGCGACGCCCGGGTCCTTCTCCTGCAACTCCGTCAGCAGATGGTCGCGGAGCACGTCCTGCGGGGCCCGGGGCGGGGCGGCGACCCCGGGCGCGGACATGTCGGACGCGGTGAGCACCGAGTTCGAGGGGTTCCCCGACCAGTTGACTCGGGTGACCGCGAGGGTCCCGGAGAGCACCAGGACGACGGGCAGGACGAGGGCGAGGGAGCGGCCGATCCGGCGGGCGGGGCCCCGGCCGCGTCGCTTGGGTTGCGTGGTGGAGTGCTTCACGCGAGTGAGGGTAGCGCCCGGTGATGATTTGGCGACATTTAGTCACCCCTTCGGGCGACGGCGTACCGCCCTTTTCCTGGTGGCGTGTTGACGCACACGGCTCGAAATGTCCCGTGTGTCAGGGTGGTCCGGAGACAGCGAGAAGGGCCCCGCAGCAGTTCGCGGGGCCCTTCTCGTCAACTCGGGTGAATCACCCGGATCATTCCCGGGGTTTCAGCCGTAAGCGTCATGCGCCTGGCTGCCGGGGGTCAGTCCGTCAGGCGCTCGCCGGTCGAGGTGGAGAACACGTGGGTCTCGCCCGCCCGCGGTACGACGTGCACGGTGGCGCCCTTCTCCGGGACCGAACGGCTGCTGACGCGGACGACCAGGTCCTTCGTCCCGCCGCCGACCTCGACGGTGCCGTAGATGTAGCCGTCGGCGCCGGTCTCCTCGACGACGTTCACCGAGACGGCGAGGCCGGCCGGGGCGTCGGCGCTGTCCTTGGTCAGGGAGGCGGCCGCGCCGCCGTTGTGCTCGACCACGTCGAAGTGCTCGGGGCGCACACCCACGGTGACGGTCTTGTCACCCTTGTCGGCGGCGGCCTTGAGCGCGTCGCGGTTGACCGGGACGACGCTGTTGCCGAACTTCACACCGCCGTCGGTGATCGGCACCTCGACCAGGTTCATGGCCGGGGAGCCGATGAACCCGGCGACGAACAGGTTCGCGGGCTTGTCGTACATGTTGCGCGGCGAGTCCACCTGCTGGAGCAGGCCGTCCTTGAGCACCGCGACCCGGTCGCCCATCGTCATGGCCTCGACCTGGTCGTGGGTGACGTAGACGGTGGTGATGCCCAGGCGGCGCTGGAGCGAGGCGATCTGCGTACGCGTGGACACACGGAGCTTGGCGTCCAGGTTGGACAGCGGCTCGTCCATGAGGAACACCTGCGGCTCACGCACGATCGCGCGGCCCATCGCCACACGCTGGCGCTGACCGCCGGAGAGCGCCTTCGGCTTGCGGTCCAGGTACTCGCTCAGGTCGAGGATCTTCGCGGCCTCCTCGACCTTCTGCCGGATCTCCGCCTTGTTCACACCGGCGATCTTGAGCGCGAAGCCCATGTTGTCGGCGACCGACATGTGCGGGTAGAGCGCGTAGTTCTGGAACACCATGGCGATGTCCCGGTCCTTGGGCGGCAGGTGGGTGACGTCACGGTCGCCGATGCGGATCGCACCGCCGTTGACGTCCTCCAGGCCCGCGAGCATCCGCAGCGAGGTGGACTTGCCGCAACCGGACGGGCCGACCAGGACGAGGAACTCGCCGTCCGCGATGTCGATCTCCAGAGCGTCGACGGCGGGCTTCTCGGAACCCGGGTAGATCCGGGTCGCCTTGTCGAACTGCACAGTGGCCATGGTGAATGGGCCCCCTTCTACCGGCAGGAACGTGCCGGACGATCCGAGTAGGAAGGCGGTTGCCACGACGGATGCCCGAAGGATCGTCCGCTGTGGTGATCGCGTGGTCCACAAGAGTGAACTGGCACAGGACGGTACCTGGCGTTCACCTGGTCTGTCAGTACTTGAAGGGGTGTGAACTTCGCGGAAATTCTCGACGGGCACCCGCCGCGACCTGGGTACACTGCACGGGCACCACCCGGTACGCCTCCTTAGCTCAGCTGGCCAGAGCAACGCACTTGTAATGCGTAGGTCGTCGGTTCGATTCCGACAGGGGGCTCCGCGAAAGGCCAGGTCAGACATTGTCTGACCTGGCCTTTTCTGTGGGCTGGGGCGGGTGGGTCAGGGGGTGCGCAGGAGCGTCGTCAGGGTTTCCCGCAGGGTTGCCTCCGGGTCCGGGGCGGTGGTCCGGGTGCGCCAGGCGACGAAGCCGTCGGGGCGGACGAGGACCGCGCCGTCGGGGGTGGTGCCGTGGGCCTCGGTCCAGTCGGGGGCCGGGGCGGCGGGCGGGGCCTCGACCGTGAGGTCGGTGCCGAAGCGGTGGGAGACCAGGGGGATGCCGGTGGTCTCCGCGACGCGGCGGGCCGCGGTGTGCCAGTCGGCGGTGGAGCGGGCGTCGCTGAGCAGGACCAGGGAGCGTTCGTACAGGTCGAGGGTGGAGACGCGCGCGCCGTCGTGCCGTACCCACAGGTGGGGGGCGCGGGTGCCGGGCTCGCCGGTGAGGCGGAGCGCGTCGGGCACGACGTCCTGGCTGTCGTCGGCGCCGACGACGGCGCCCCGGAGGTAGCGGTAGCCGAGGACGACGTTGAGGATGCCGCCGCGCTTGCCGCCGCCGATGCCGGGCGCGGGTGCGAAGCCGGGGTGGCTGTGCTCGACGGAGCGGGCGGAGGCGCGGGCGCTGGTGGCGGTGGCGACCGGGCGGCGCTCGGTGTCGTAGGTGTCCAGGAGGCCGGGGCCCGCCCAGCCGCCGAGGACGGCGGCGAGTTTCCAGGCGAGGTTGTGGGCGTCCTGGATGCCGGTGTTGGAGCCGAAGGCGCCGGTGGGTGACATCTCGTGGACGGAGTCGCCGGCGAGGAAGACCCGTCCGGCGGAGTAGGCGTCGGCGACGCGTTCGGCGGCGCGCCAGGACGCCTTGCCGGTGATCTCGACGTCCAGGTCGGGGGCGCCGATGGCGCGGCGGATGTGCCGCTGGAGGCGTTCCTCGGTGAACTCGTCGAGGCTCTCGCCGTGCTCGGGGTGCCAGGGGGCGTGGAAGACCCAGTGCTCCTTGTTGTCGACGGGGAGCAGCGCTCCGTCGGCCTCCGGATCGGTGAGGTAGCAGCAGATGAAGCGGCGGTCGCCGACGACGTCGGCGAGGAGTTTGGAGCGGAAGGTGACGCTGACGTTGGCGAAGAGGTCGCCGGGTCCGGACCGGCCGATGCCGAGGGCGCGGCGGACGGGGCTGCGGGGGCCGTCGGCGGCGACGAGGTAGTCGGCGCGGACGGTGTACCGCTCGTCGGTGGCGCGGTCGCGGACGGTGGCGGTGACTCCGTCGGCGTCCTGCTCGAAGGTCTCCAGCTCGTGGGAGTAGCGCAGGTCGCCGCCGAGGGCGCGGGCGCTGTCGAGGAGGACGGGTTCGAGGTCGTTCTGGCTGCACAGGCACCAGCCGGTGGGGCTGAAGCGGGCCATGCCGCCGCCCGGGTCGATGTGCTTGAACAGCCATTCGCCGGCGTCGCCGACGAGGGTGGGGGTCTGGAGGATGCCGTGGTTGTCGGCGAGCAGGGCGGCGGCGTCCTTGACGGCGTCCTCGACGCCGGCCGTGCGCAGCAGCTCCATGGTGCGCACGTTGTTGCCGCGGCCGCGGGGGTGGTGGGAGGTGCCGGAGTGCCGTTCGACGAGCAGGTGGGGCACGCCGAGGCGGCCCAGGAAGAGCGAGGTGGACAGGCCCACCAGGGAGCCGCCGACGATGAGGACGGGTACCCGGTGGTCGGCTTCTCGGTGCATCGGTGCCTCCAGGGGCGGGGTGGGGCGCGGGTGCGTCGTGGGGGGCGCGCGGGGGCGTGGGGGCGCGGGCGGGTGGGGGCCCGTCGGTGTCTCCATGCCCGGTGCGGGGGCGGTCCGCGTGCGTTCGCGGGGGCAATCACCCCTGTGATCACCCACGTGGTGCACACGAGTCGCGCACTGATCACAACCGGCACAGGATCGAGATCACGCTGACGTCGCGTCACCCGCGGCGGGATGTCGGCGGAGCGAAGCCCTCTTCAGCCCCGTCAAGGAGACGTACGCAGATGACCGCCATCTCTGAGCGTGTTTCAGAACCCACCGAGCAGCAGGACTCGAAACGTGTCTCCCAGTCCGTCTTCGACGGTTCCCGGCTCCGGGTCGTCCTGCTGGTGGACGTCTACGACGGCGCCCAGCAGCAGTTCCTGGAGGCGTACGAGGAGATGGGCAAGCAGGTCTCGTCCGTCCCCGGGCATGTCAGCGACCAGCTGTGCCAGTCGATCGAGAACCCTTCGCAGTGGCTGATCACCAGCGAGTGGGAGAGCGCGCCGCCGTTCCTCGCCTGGGTGAACAGCGAGGAGCACGTGCGGATGGTGCAGCCGATGCACAGCTGCATCCGTGACACGCGGTCGCTGCGTTTCCACATCGTCCGGGAGACCGGCGGCGAGGCGGGCCGGGCGGCGGCGGGTGAGCGCCGGTTGCAGACGTCGCCGCGCATCGGTGACGGGGTGATCCGGCACGCGCTGACGTTCACGGTGAAGCCGGGCAGCGAGAAGAAGGTGGCCGAGCTGCTGGCGAACTACGAGTCGCCCACGGCGCGGGTGGACGACACCACGAAGCTGTGCCGTACGTCGCTGTTCATGCACGGCAACCGGGTGGTGCGGGCCATCGAGGTGCGCGGTGACCTGCTGGCGGCGCTGCGGCACGTGGCGCGGCAGCCGGAGATCCGGGCGGTGGAGGAGGCCATCAACCCGTATCTGGAGCAGGAGCGGGACTTCGCCGACCAGGAGTCGGTGCGGGTGTTCTTCACCCGGGCGGCCCTCCCGGCGGTGCATCACGTGACGCGCGGTCAGGACGACGAGGGCGCGCAGCGGCAGGCGCTGTCGTACCCGGCGCGGCCGGGGATGGGGATGCGGCTGGCGGAGCTGCTGGCCCAGCACGACGAGCGGGTGGCGGGCGACCCGGCCAGCCCGATCCTGCGCAGCACGGTCTTCGAGCGGGACGACGTGGTGGTCCGGCTGATCGACGTACGGGCGGGTCTCGACGTGGATCCGGCGGCGGCGCTGGGTCTGGCGGACGCGGCGCAGGTGTCGGAGCTGACGACGCTGCTCGACGAGGGCGCCGCGAAGAAGGACGGCGATCTGGCGCGGCTGCTCGCCCTGGCCCGGATGGACCTCGTCACCGACCGGCGCTCGGCGCCGGACGCCTGACGCCCCTCTTCAGCCGACGTACACACCACCGGAGGAACGACATGATCAAAGCCAGGCCCAAGATCGTGGATCTCGGTGAGACCGAGCCCAACACCCGGCGCGGAGGCGATCTGCGCGCCATGCTGACCCCGGCCACGGTGGGTTCCACCAGCGGCTTCATGGGGGTGGCGCTGGTGCAGCCCGGTGACCGCATCGGTGAGCACTACCACCCGTACTCCGAGGAGTTCGTGTACGTGGTGTGCGGTGAGCTGGAGGTGGACCTGGACGGTGAGGCCCACCCGCTCAGGCCCGAGCAGGGGCTGATGATCCCGGCGTACATGCGGCACCGGTTCCGCAATGTGGGCGATGTGGAGGCGCGGCTCGTCTTCCACCTCGGTCCGCTGGCGCCGCGCCCGCAGCTGGGGCATGTCGACACGGAGGGCACCGCGGAGGAGGCGGTGCGGGTCGTGGCCGGGGCCGGGGAGCCGGTGCCGGCGGACGCGGCCGAGGCCCGGTCATGACCAGGCGGGTGGCGGTCACCGGCATAGGCGTGGTGGCGCCGGGCGGTATCGGCGCCCCGGCCTTCTTCGACCTGCTGGCGAACGGGCGGACCGCGACGCGGGGCATCACCTTCTTCGACCCGTCCGGGCTCAGGTCGCAGATCGCCGCGGAGTGCGACTTCGACCCGGTGGCCGCGGGGCTCTCCGAGGAGCAGGTGGCGCGCTGCGACCGCTACATCCAGTTCGCGCTGGCCGCGGGTCTGGAGGCGGTGCGGGACTCCGGGCTGGACCTCGCCGGGGAGAACCCCTGGCGGGTCGGGGTCTCGCTGGGCACCGCGGTCGGCGGCACCACGCGGCTGGAGAACGACTATGTGCTGGTCAGCCATGGCGGTGAGCGCTGGGACGTGGACCACGAGCGGGCGCGGCCGTATCTGGAGCGGGCGTTCACGCCGAGCACGCTGGCCTCGACGGTGGCCGAGCGGTTCGGGGCGCGCGGTCCGGTGCAGTCGGTGTCCACCGGGTGCACGTCGGGGCTCGACGCGGTCGGGTACGCGCTGCACACCGTGGAGGAGGGCCGGGCCGACATCTGCATAGCCGGGGCGTCGGACTCGCCGATATCGCCGATCACGATGGCGTGCTTCGACGCGATCAAGGCCACGTCGCCGAACAACGACGATCCGGCGCACGCCTCGCGGCCCTTCGACAACGACCGTGACGGGTTCGTCATGGGCGAGGGCGGCGCGGTGCTGGTGCTGGAGGAGCTGGAGCACGCTCGGGCGCGCGGTGCGCGGATCTACTGCGAGCTGAGCGGCTACGCCACCTTCGGCAACGCCTATCACATGACCGGTCTGACCAGTGACGGGCTGGAGATGGCGCGGGCCATCGAGACGGCGCTGGACCATGCCCGGCTGGACGCCACGGCGATCGGCTACGTCAACGCGCACGGCTCCGGCACCCGGCAGAACGACCGGCACGAGACGGCCGCGGTGAAGCGGGCGCTGGGCGGCCACGCCTACGACACCCCGATAAGTTCCATCAAGTCGATGGTGGGCCACTCGCTGGGCGCGATCGGGGCGATCGAGGTGGTGGCGTGCGTGCTGGCGCTGGACCGCCAGATGGTCCCGCCGACGGCGAACTACACGACCCCCGATCCCGAGTGCGACCTGGACTACGTCCCGCGGGTCGCCCGGGAGCGGAAGCTGGACAGCGTGCTCTCCGTGGGCAGCGGGTTCGGCGGTTTCCAGTCCGCGGTGATCCTGACCCGGCAGAGGGAGAGGGCATGAGCGCACCCGTGAAACGGCGGGCGGCCGTCACCGGTATCGGTGTCGTGGCGCCCAACGGAACCAGCACCGAGACCTTCTGGAAGTCCACCCAGCAGGGTGTGAGCGTCCTGGACCGGGTCACCCGCGAGGGCTGCGAGCGGCTGCCGCTGAAGGTGGCGGGTGAGGTGCGGGCCTTCGATCCGTCGGTCTCGGTCGAGGAGCGCTACCTCGTGCAGACCGACCGGTACACGCACTTCGCGATGGCGGCGGCCGACGCGGCACTGGAGGACGCCCGTCTCGGCCGGGCCGACACCGACGAGGCGCCGTTCGCCGCGGGTGTGGTGACGGCGGCCGGCTCGGGCGGCGGCGAGTTCGGCCAGCGGGAGTTGCAGAAGCTGTGGGGCAAGGGCCGCCGCTATGTGGGCCCCTGGCAGTCGATCGCCTGGTTCTACGCGGCGAGCACCGGCCAGATCTCCATCCGGCGCGGCTTCAAGGGGCCGTGCTCGGTGGTGGCAGCGGACGAGGCGGGCGGCCTGGACGCGCTGGCGCACGCCGCGCGGGCGGTGCGGCGCGGTACGGACGTGATGGTGGCCGGTTCGACGGAGGCGCCGCTCGCCCCGTACTCGATGGTCTGCCAGCTCGGTTACGGCGAGCTGAGTCCGGTGGCCGATCCGGAGCGGGCGTACCGGCCGTTCACGGAGTCGGCGTGCGGGTTCGTGCCCGCCGAGGGCGGCGCGATGTTCGTCGTGGAGGCGGCGGAGCGGGCCCGGGAGCGGGGTGCGCCGGTGCGGGCGACCGTGGCCGGGCACGCGTCCACCTTCACGGGTGCCTCCCGCTGGGAGCTGTCGCGCGAGGGTCTCGCGGAGGCGGTCCGCGCGGCGCTGGCGGAGGCGGACTGCGCCCCGGAGGAGGTCGACGTGGTCTTCGCGGACGCGCTCGGCGTCCCGGAGGCGGACCGGGCCGAGGCACTGGCGATCGCCGACGCGCTCGGCGCGCACGGACGGCGGGTGCCGGTGACGGCGCCCAAGACCGGTACGGGCCGGGCGTACTGCGCGGCGCCCGTGCTGGACGCGGCGGCGGCGGTGCTCGCGATGGAGCACGGTCTGATCCCGCCCACCCCCAATGTCTTCGACATCTGCCATGACCTCGATCTGGTGACCGGCAGTGCCCGTGCGGCGCAGGTGCGCACGGCGCTGGTCCTCAGCCGGGGGCTCATGGGCTCGAACTCGGCGCTGGTGCTGCGGCACGGCACCGCCGGCGTCCCTTAGGTCTGACGTCAGGCCGGGCGGCGCCGGGAGGAACACGCCGGGAGCAACAAGGAGAGGAACCCGCATGAGTGACCGAATCACCGTGGAAGAACTGTCCGAACTCATGAAGAAGGCCGCCGGTATCACCGTCAGCCCGCAGGAGCTGGCGGACCGGGCCGACACCGGCTTCGACGAGCTCGGCATCGACTCGCTCGGCCTGCTCGGCATCGTGGGCGAACTGGAGAACCGGCACGGCATGCCGATGCCGGCCGACGCGGAGCGCTGCAAGACGCCCCGGAAGTTCCTCGACCTCGTCAACAGCACCCTTCTGGCAGGAGCCTGAGATGGCCGGACACACCCAGAACGAGATCACCATCGCCGCACCGGTGGACCTGGTGTGGGAGATGACCAACGACGTGGAGAAGTGGCCGCAGCTGTTCAGCGAGTACGCCTCCGCCGAGATCCTGGAGCAGGACGGTGCCCGGTGCACCTTCCGGCTGACCATGCACCCCGACGAGAACGGCACGGTGTGGAGCTGGGTCTCCGAGCGCGTGCCGGACCGGGCCACGCTGACCGTGCGGGCGCGGCGCGTGGAGACCGGGCCGTTCGCGCACATGGACATCCACTGGAGCTACGAGGAGGTCCCGGGCGGCACCCGCATGGTGTGGACCCAGGACTTCGCGATGAAGCCGGAGGCGCCGGTCGACGACGACTGGATGACCGACAACATCAACCGGAACTCCAAGGTCCAGATGGCGCTGATCCGGGACAAGGTCGAGCAGGCGGCGGCGTCCGGGCGGCGGCCCGAGCCGGCCCTGACCACCGACTGAGCCGGACCGGACGACAGGAGCGGATCCATGCACCAGGCCCTGATCGTGGCCCGGATGGCGCCGGGCTCGGCCCCGGACATCGCGCAGGTCTTCGAGGACTCCGACCGCGGGGAGCTGCCGCACCTGGTCGGTGTCACCCGGCGCAGCCTCTTCCAGTTCGGCGATGTGTACATGCACCTCGTCGAGGCCGACCGGGACCCGGGCCCGGCCATCGCGAAGGTGGCCGGACACCCCGAGTTCCGCGGCATCAGCGAGCGGCTGTCGGCGTACGTGAGCGCGTACGACCCCGAGACGTGGCGTTCGCCGAAGGACGCGATGGCCCGGCGCTTCTACCTCTGGGAGCGCGACGGCCGCGGCTGACGCCCGCGCGGCACGGGAGGCGCCGCACGCGTCGGCGTGCGGCGGACGGACAACGGCCGCCGGGCCCGCACTGTCGCGGGCCCGGCGGCCGTCGTCGTGAGCGTCGCGCCCGGGTGTCAGGCGGGCACGGTGCAGTCGAAGGCGTGGAGGTACGGGTTGACCGGGCTGATGTCGTCGATGACCAGACCGGCCGCCTCAAGTCGGCTCACCATGGACTTGGTGGTGTGCTTGGCGCCGCCGACGTTGAGCAGCAGCAGCAGGTCCATGGCGGTGCTGAAGCGCATCGACGGGGTGTCGTCGACGAGGTTCTCGATGACCACGACGCGGGCCTTGGGACCGCCCGCCTCCATCACGTTGCGCAGGCAGCGGGCGGTGGAGTCGTCGTCCCACTCCAGGATGTTCTTGATGATGTAGACGTCGGCCCGGACCGGGACGGCCTCGCGGCAGTCGCCGGGCACGATGTCGACCCGGCCGGCGAGCGCGCCGCCCTCGCGCAGCCGCGGGTCGGCGTTGTCCACGACACGCGGCAGGTCCATCAGGGTGCCGTGCATCCGGGGGTACTTCTCCAGCAGGCTGGCCACCACATGGCCCTGCCCGCCGCCGATGTCGGCGACCGAGTCGGCCCCGGACAGGTCGAGGAGTTCGGCCACGTCGCGGGCGGACTGCCGGGAGGAGGTGGTCATCGCCCGGTTGAAGACGTCCGCCGACTCGGGGGCGTCCTCGTTGAGGTAGACGAAGAACTCCTTGCCGTACAGGTCCTCGACGACGTTGCGGCCGGTGCGCACCGCCTCGTCCAGCTTGGGCCAGGCGTCCCAGGTCCACGGCTCGGTGCACCACAGGGAGATGTTGCGCAGGCTGTTCGGGTCGTCCTCGCGCAGCAGCCGCGACATGTCGGTGTGCGCGAAGGTGCCGTCGGGGCGCTCCTCGAAGACGCCGTAGCAGGCCAGGGCGCGCAGCAGGCGGCGCAGCGGCTTGGGTTCGGTCTTCACCGCGGCGGCGAGGTCCTCCGCGGCCAGCGGGGTGTCGCCGAGGGCGTCGGCCACGCCGAGGCGGGCAGCGGCGCGCAGGGCGGCGGCACACGCCGCCCCGAACACGAGCTCCCTGAGCCGCATGGACGGCGGTGGGGCGGTCTGAGCGGTCGTCATGTGCCGCCTTCCTTCCTTGGGTGTTCGGTGGGTGCCGGGTGGCCCGGTTCAGCACAGTCCCGCGGGCCTGGAGGCCGCGCAGGAGTTGTCCTGGAAGGTGTTGCCGCGCTGGGCGCTCTCCTGGTCGACCAGGTCGGCGGGGGCGTTGCTGCGGAGCGTGTTGCCGTGGACGCGGTTGTCGTCGCTGGTGGCGCCCACGAAGCTCTTGAAGAGGACGATGCCGCCGGACAGCGGCGAGGTGCCCGAGTTGCCGGTGACCGTGTTGCCGGTGACGTCGGTCTTCTCGGCGCCGGTCAGGACGATGCCGGAGCCCTGGAGGAAGGGCAGCCGGTCGGTCTTGGCGCAGTACTTGTTGTTCTGCACGACGCGGTTGTCGCGCACGGTCAGCGCGCCGGCCTTGGGCTTGTTCTCGTCGCCGACGACGAAGACGCCCGCGCAGTTGCCGGTGACCTCGTTGGCGGCGACGGTGAGGTTGCGCAGCCGGCGGACGGTGACGCCGATCCGGTTGCCGCTGAGCAGGTTGTGCGCGACCAGCGATTCCTTGCTGTCGGCCGCGCCCTGTTCGGCGGTGATGGTGTTGGCGAGGAAGATGCCGGCGTCGCCGTTGTCGCGGGCGGCGTCGTGCTCGTACGTGCTGTGCTCGGAGCGCTCCTCGGCGAAGCCCCACACGCCGTTCTTGTCGGAGAGCACGTGCCGCACGGTCAGTCCGTCGGCGCCGACGGAGACCATCCCGGCGCGGGAGTAACCGGTCAGGGCCAGGTGGGAGACGGTGACGCCCATCAGGCGCTTCGTCTTGGTGCCCGCCACGCAGATGCCGTTGCCGCGCTTGCCGCAGTCGTCCGTGGCCTTGGCGGCCGGGGTGAGGACGGTGGCGGGGCCGCTGCCGCGCAGGGTCAGACCGGGCGTCGTGATCTTGACGCTCTGGCGGTAGGTGCCGGGCAGGACCAGCACGGTGTCGCCGGGCTGTGCGGCGTCCACCGCCTTCTGGATCGATTCCCCGGCGTGGACCAGGTGCGTCGTCGGCACCGAGACCGGCGCGGCGGCGGCGACACCGGAGCCGACGAGCGCCGCGGCGCAGACCAGCAGGGAGATGTGGCGTTTCGTCATATTCTGTACGCTATGACCTGATGACCCTCTGGACTGCCCGATGGGCCGTCCGGCGGCGTGTCGGCACGGACGCCCGCCGGTCGGATGCGGCCCACGCCCTGGCGCCTTTGCGCGGGGCCGCCCTCACGCGCGCAGCGTGCGCCCGATCTCCAGTTGCACGGTCTCCGGCGGCCGGCCGTCCTCGATCTCCCACAGGCAGTTCTGGAGCACCCGCCCCAGCGTCCAGGCGCGCGCCCGCGCCCGGTCCAGGCCGAGCCGCGCGGTCAGCGCGTCGAAGCGCCACCGGGTCTCGGCGGGGTCGTAGCGGTTGCCGAGCGCGGGCAACAGGTCGAAACCGGGGTCGCCGGCGAGCGGCTTGGGGTCGATGGCGAGCCAGGGCGCGCGGCCGGAGGCCAGCACGTTGTCGTAGTGCAGGTCCCAGTGCAGCAGCCGGTCGCCGGGGCGGTCGGCGACCTCGCGCACGGCCGCCGCGCAGTCGGCGAGCAGCCGCCGGTCGGCGGTGTCCGGCACCCGCGTCAGCGCTCGCGGCACCTGCTCCAGCATCGCGCGCGCCACGTCACCCAGCCGCCGTACGACCGCCGGGGCGGGCACCGCGGTGAGCCGGGCGAGGAGCGCGCCGATCACCTCGACGGCCGCACGGCTGTCCGGCAGGGCCGACAGCGCCCGGGACTCGTCCAGCCGTTCGAGGAGAAGGGTGCAGGTGGGCGCGTCGTGCGCCAGCAGCCGTACGGCCCCGTCGCCGTCCCAGGCGCGCAGCGCGTCCGGCTCGCCCGCGCTCTCCTCGTCCAGTAGTTGGAGCTTGAGCGCGGCCGGTGTGCGGTCGGCGCGTACCACCGGAAGGACCAGCGCGCACCGCCCGTACATCGCCGGGCCGTCCACGCGCAGGTCCCAGTGCGCGAGGAAGCGGTCTGCCCGCTCGGGCAGACCGGCGACGAAATCCCGGCCCGCCGCGCCGTTGAACTTCTCCTGCGCGGCGGCCAGCTCGGCGGGCACCTCGATCACGGTGTTGACCATACTGGCCGGTGTGGACGGGGTCATCCGGTTTCGGCGCGGGCTGCGGGCGGTGGTCGCGTATGTGCGCGCCGCCCCGGGGACGTACGTCTGGCTGACGGTCCTGTTCGTCACCACCGTCGCGCTGCACCACATGTCGCCGTCGTTCGAGGCGGACTTCCTGCGGCAGCGGTCCACGAACATCCACGAGCTGTCGGACAACCCGGTGCGGGTCCTGTTGGCCAGCGCCATGTGGATCCCCAGCGGGCGCTGGCTGCCGTACGCCGTCCTCTACACGGTCTTCCACGCGCAGGCCGAGCGGTGGACGGGCACCGTGCGCTGGCTGGCGGTGTGCGCGGCCGCGCATGTGCTGGCCACGCTGATCAGCGAGGGCGCGCTGCTGTGGGCGATCCGCCGCGGTGTGGCGCCCGCCTCCGCGGTCGACACCCTGGACGTGGGCGTCAGCTACGCGCTGGCCGGGGTGGTCGCCGTGCTGACCTACCGGATCCGCAGGCCGTGGCGGTATCCGTACGCCGCCGCCGTGCTCCTCTTCTTCGGGGTGCCGCTGCTGGCCGGGCGCACCTTCACCGATCTCGGGCATTTCACCGCCGTACTGATCGGACTGGCCTGCCGGCCGCTGGTCGCGGGACCCGGAAAAACACGGAATCCGAAGGAGACACCGGCCGCCACCAGGCATTAGCGTCCCGGACATGAGCAGCTCGGCAAGCACGGCCGCGGGCGGCGGCAGGCACGGCGGCACCGTGAACGGCGGCATCTCCCACTGGTTCGCCGACGACGGCCTCCCGGCCGTGCGGGAGCCGCTGACCGGGGACGCGAGCGCCGACGTGGTGATCGTCGGCGGCGGCTACACGGGCCTGTGGACCGCGTACTACCTGAAGAAGGCCGCGCCCGCGCTGCGGATCACCGTCCTGGAGCAGAAGTTCTGCGGCTACGGCGCCTCCGGCCGCAACGGCGGCTGGCTCTACAACGGCGTGGCGGGCCGCGACCGGTACGCGCGCCTGCACGGCCGGGAGGCCGCCGTACGGCTCCAGCGGGCGATGAACGACACCGTGGACGAGGTGATCCGCGTCGCCGCCGAGGAGGGCATCGACGCGGACCTCCACAAGGGCGGAGTCCTGGAGGTGGCCCGCACCCCCGCCCAGCTGGCCCGCCTGAAGGACTTCCACGCGCACGAACTGTCCTACGGCGAGCAGGACCGCGAGCTGTACGGCGCCCGCGAGACCGCCGCACGCATCCGGGTCGCGGACGCGGTCGGCTCCACCTGGACCCCGCACGGCGCCCGCCTGAACCCGGTCAAGCTGGTCAAGGGCCTGGCCGGAGCGGTGGCCGCGCTCGGTGTGACGATCCACGAGGCGACCCCGGTCACCGAGATCCGCCCCCGTCGCGCGCTCACCCCGTACGGCACCGTCAGCGCCCCCTACGTGCTGCGCTGCACCGAGGGCTTCACCGCCTCCCTCAAGGGGCAGCGCCGCACCTGGCTGCCGATGAACTCCTCGATGATCGCCACCGAGCCGCTGACCGGCGCGCAGTGGGAGGAGCTCGGCTGGGACGGCCGCGAGGCCCTCGGCGACATGGCGCACGCCTACATGTACGCGCAGCGCACCGCCGACGACCGGATCGCGCTCGGCGGACGCGGCATCCCCTACCGTTTCGGTTCGCGCACCGACAATGACGGCAGCACCCGCCCGGAGACCGTCCGCGACCTGCGCGACATCCTCACCGGCTTCTTCCCCTCGCTGGCCGGGGTGCGCATCGCGCACGCCTGGTCCGGGGTGCTCGGCGTGCCGCGCGACTGGTGCGCCACGGTCACCCTGGACCCGTCCCGGGGCCTCGGCTGGGCCGGCGGCTACGTCGGCTCGGGCGTCGCCACCGCCAACCTCGCCGCCCGCACCCTGGCCGACCTGGTCCGCCTCGACTCCGGGCAGGCGGGCCCCACCGAGCTGACCGGGCTGCCCTGGACCGGCCACAAGGTCCGCAAGTGGGAACCGGAGCCGCTGCGCTGGCTGGGCGTGCAGGGCATGTACGCCACCTACCGCACGGCCGACCGCCGGGAGGCGCTCACCCACAGCGCCCGCTCCTCCCGGCTGGCCCGGGTCGCGGACCGGGTGGCCGGACGGCACTGAGGCTCCTCACGTGCAGGCCGTGCGGGGTCCTGGGCGCAGAAGGAGGGTCCCGGGTGCGAACTCGGGACCCTCTCTGCCCCTCGCGGGTCTCTCTTCTGTCTTTCAGATCTCTCTTTCAGATCTCTCTTTCAGATCTGTCTCTCAGACCGGCGACTCCGGCACCGCCTCCGGGGCCGTGGTGTGTTTGGGCGCGCGGGCCGTCACCATCAGGCCCGCGACCAGCCCGGCCAGCAGCATGACGGCCGCGGCCCACCAGATGGCGACGGTGTAGCCGTGCACGACACCCTCCGGTACCACTCTGCTCCGGTCGGCGGGGGAGCGCAGGTGGGCGGTGATGTACGCGGTGCTGCTGGAGATGGCGACCGTGTTGAGCAGCGCGGTCCCGATGGAACCGCCCACCTGCTGTGCGGTGTTCACGGTCGCGGAGGTCACGCCCGAGTCCTTCGGGGCGACGCCCGCGGTGGCGGTGGCGAACACCGGCATGAAGGTCAGGCCCATGCCCAGGCCCAGGAGCAGCAGCGCGGGCAGCACCTCGGTGGGATAGCGCGAGGTGACCGTCAGCCGGGTGAGCAGCAGCAGTCCGGCCGCCGCCAGCAGCATCCCGGGGACCATGAGCGCGCGCGGCGCCACGTGCTGGAGCAGCCGGGCCGAGATCTGCGTGGAGCCGACGACGATCGCGGCGGTCAGCGGCAGGAAGGCCAGCCCGGTCCGCAGCGGCGAGTAGCCCAGGATCTCCTGGAGGTAGTACGTCATGAACAGGAACAGCCCGAACATGCCGATCACGGCCAGCAGCATGGTCAGCAGACAGCCGGCCCGGTTGCGCTCGCGCAGCACGTGCAGGGGCAGCAGCGGCACCGGCGCCCGGGTCTGCCACCACACGAAGGCGGCGAGCATCGCGGCGCCCGCCGCGAACAGGCCGAGCACCAGCGGATCCGTCCAGCCGCGCGGCTGCGCCTCGCTGAAGCCGTAGACGACGGCGACCAGACCGCCGCAGCCCAGCACGGCGCCCGGCACATCGAGGCGTACGCCGGTGTGCGCCGGCCGGTCGCGCAGCAGGGCGAACGCGCCGAGCACCGCGACGGCGGCGATGGGCACGTTCACGTACAGGCACCAGCGCCAGTCCAGGTACTCGGTCAGCAGACCGCCGAGGATGAAGCCGATCGCCGAGCCGCTGCCCGCCAGCGCGCCGTAGATCCCGAACGCCTTCCCGCGCTCGCGCGGATCGGTGAACGTGGTGGTGAGCAGGGAGAGCGCGGCCGGGGCGAGCACGGCCGCGAAGGCGCCCTGGAGGGCCCGCGCGCCGAAGAGCATGCCCGAGGAGGTGGCCGCGCCGCCGAACGCGGAGGCGGCGGCGAAGCCGACGAGCCCGATGACGAAGGTGCGCTTGCGGCCCACCAGGTCCGAGATCCGCCCGCCCAGCAGGAGCAGCCCGCCGAAGGCGAGGGTGTAGGCGGTGATCACCCACTGGCGGTTGGCGTCCGACATGTGCAGGGCGCGCTGCGCGGAGGGGAGGGCGATGTTCACGATGGTCGCGTCCAGTACCACCATGAGCTGCGCGGTCGCGATCACCACCAGCGCCCACCAGCGGTGCGCGTCGGAGGGGCGGGCGTGCCGGGGCTGATGCCGTGGGTGGTGTCGCGGAGCGTGCCGGTGCAGAGCGGAGGATTCACCTTTTCGGGTGATACTCATCCCGCCAGAAGAGCACGGATCGGGGCACATCGCATCTCCGGTTGCCGTGCCGGGCGGGGCCGTCCGCCGGGGGAGCGGGGCGGGGCCGGGGGGTTGTCAGTGGTCGGGTGCAGCATGGGGGCATGGCGAGGAGAGCGGGCGGCGGGAGCGGTACGGGGGCCGGGCGGGCCGGGGTGAAGCCGCCGCGGCCGCCCGAGGTGCGGTTGCCCGCCCTGGAGGCGTACGCCGGTGCGGGGCTGGCGCCGGACGGGGACTACGACGGGCTGGAGTTCCGCGAGACGGACCTCGCCGGGCAGGACGGCGCGGGCGCCCGCTTCCTGGACTGCGCGCTGCGCGGCTGCGTCCTGGACGACACCTCGCTGCGCCACGCGCGGTTCCTCGACACGGTCCTCACCGGCGTACGGGGCGTCGGCACGAACCTCGCGGACGCGACCCTGCGCGATGTGGAGCTGACGGACGCCCGGCTCGGCGGGGCGCAGTTGCACGGCGCGGTCCTGGAGCGGGTGCGGATCCGCGGCGGCAAGATCGACTATCTCAATCTGCGCGCGGCGCGGCTGCGGGACGTGGTCTTCGAGGGCTGTGTCCTGGTCGAGCCGGACTTCGGGGGCGCCCGGCTGGAGCGGGTCGCGTTCACGGACTGCGTCCTCAAGGGCGCCGATCTCGGCGGGGCGGTGCTCACCGACGTCGATCTGCGCGGGGCCGCCTCGCTGGAGATCGCCCGCGGGGTGGACCGGCTGGCGGGTGCGGTGATCAGTACGGGCCAGCTGCTGGACCTGGCGCCGGTGCTGGCGGCGGAGCTGGGGGTGAGGGTGGAGGACTGAGCGCCACCCGGTGGGCGCGGGGGCGCGGGCGCGGTTCAGGGCAGGCGGGGGAAGCGGGCCTGGAGGGTCCACAGGGCCGGGTTCTCCGCGAGATCCTCGTGCAGGTCGCACAGGTCCGCGATCAGGTCGTGCAGGAAGTCCCGGGCCTCCCGGCGCAGCGCGCTGTGGGAGAAGGACAGCGGGGGCTCCTCGGCGGGCATCCAGTCGGCCTCGACGTCCACCCAGCCGAAGCGGCGCTCGAAGAGCATCCGGTCGGTGGACTCCGTGAAGTCCAGCTCCGCCCGCTGCGGCCGGGACGCGCGCGAGCCAGCCGGGTCCCGGTCCACCTGCTCCACGATGTCGCACAGCGCCCAGGCGAAGTCCAGCACCGGCACCCAGCCCCACGCGGTGGCCAGCTCCCGGTCGGTCTCGGTGTCGGCCAGATAGACGTCCCCGCAGAACAGGTCGTGGCGCAGGGCGTGGACGTCCGCGCGCCGGTAGTCCGTCTGCGGCGGGTCGGGGAAACGGGTGGAGAGCGCGTAGCCGATGTCGAGCACGTAAGGGATGGTGTCACGGCAGCCGCATAAGATCGCACTCGTGTCCCGTACCGCACCGTTTGCCCGAGCCGTCGGCGTGTTACTGCTCTGCGCCCTCCCCCTGACCGCCTGCGACGGAGGTGTCCATGGCAAGCCGGGCGGTTCCGGCCTGAGCGACCCGTACTTCCCGAAGGCGGGCAACGGTGGGTACGACGTGACCCATTACGGGCTCACGCTCGCCTACGACCCCGGCCCGCGCCGCCTCACCGGCACCGCAGTGATCACCGCCCGCGCCACCGAGGACCTGTCCGCCTTCGACCTCGACCTCCAGGGGATGGAGGTGCGGAGCGTGACCGTGGAGGGCCGGGACGCCCGGTTCAACCGGGCCGGTCAGGAACTGACGGTCCGGCCGCACGACGGGCTGGACAAGGGCGAGACGTTCAGCACCACGGTCCGCTACACGGGCACCCCGCAGACCCTCACCGACCCCGACGGGTCCAAGGAGGGCTGGCTGCCCACGTCCGACGGCGCGCTGGCCCTCGGCCAGCCGGTCGGCTCCATGGCCTGGTTCCCCTCCAACAACCATCCCTCCGACAAGGCCACTTACGACATCGCCGTGAGCGTGCCGGCGGACGGGAAGCTGACGGCCGTCTCCAACGGCGAGCTGACGGGTACGACCACCGCCAAGGGCCGCACCACCTACCGCTGGCACACCGGGGAGCCGATGGCCAGCTATCTCGCCACGGTCGCGATCGGCGACTTCGACGTGCGCCGCTCCACGCTGAAGAACGGCCTGCCGGTCTACACGGCCGTCGACCCGTCCCTGGCCAAGGCGAGCGACGCCGTGCTCGGGCAGCTCCCCGAGATCATGGACTGGGCGGAGTACAACTTCGGCCCGTACCCCTTCTCCTCCACCGGAGCGATCGTCGACCGCCTCCCGGACGGCAGCTACGCCCTGGAGACCCAGAACCGGCCCACCTTCCCCGGCGTCCCCGACACCGCCACCCTCGTCCATGAACTGGCCCACCAGTGGTACGGCGACTCCGTCACCCCCAGGAGCTGGCGGGACATGTGGCTCAACGAGGGCTTCGCCACCTACGCGGAGTGGCTCTGGGACGAGGACCACGACGGCCCCAGCGCCCAGGAGACCTTCCAGGAGCTGTACGACGGCGCCAAGGACAGCGGCGTCGACAGCGACGAACTGTGGTCCTTCCCGCCGGCCCGCCCCTCCGGCGCCGCGCACATCTCCGACGAACCCGTCTACTCGCGCGGCGCCATGGTCCTGCACAAGATCCGCCAGACTGTCGGCGACGACGCCTTCTACGACATCATCCAGGGCTGGGCCACCACCCACCGCCACGGCACCGCCTCCACCGCCGACTTCACGGCCTACGTCGAGAAGAAGGCCCCCCACAAGGACTTCACCCTCATCTGGCACGACTGGCTGTACGGCGAGGGCAAACCGGCCCACTCCTGAGGCGGGCGAGACCTGGTGCCCTCCGTCCGCGCGGTCGGAGGACCGTGTCAGCGGGACTCCGTGAGCGCCTGTTCGTAGGCCGTCCGGAGGAGTTCGGAGGCGCGGGGCTGGTCCGGGTCGGGGCGGGGGGTGCCCAGGTGGGTCTCGCGGAGTTCGTCCATGAGGTTCTGCCAGAGCTGCGGGCCGCCTTCCTCCAGGAGGCGGGCGCGGACGGTGAGTTCGGGGGTGGTCGGGCGGTGCCGCATGCCCCAGGAGCCGAGCGCGACCATGACGGGGACCGTCTGGATGCCCGCTTCCGTGAGGCTGTAGGTCGCCCGGTGCCCTCGCCCGGCCTGCTCACGGGTGAGGAGGCCGCCGGTGACGAGGGCCTTGAGGCGGCTGCTGAGGATGTTCGACGCGATCCCCTCCTCGGAGTGGCCGAGCAGCTCGCGGAAGTGCCTGCGTCCGCCGAAGACCACGTCGCGCAGGACGATGAGGCTCCACCGGTCCCCGAGTGCCTCCACCGCCGCGTTGATCGCGCATCCGGACCGCGGTTCGTCCCGCATTCCCACCTCCAGTGATTGCACTCCGCCAGCACCGAGTCTAGGCTCGCCCGCGGCTGGTGATTGCATTTCGCAATCACATCGCTTCGAGGGCAGGAGTCCGTGCAATGTCCCGCGTGAGGGTCCACAACTTCTCCGTCTCCGTCGACGGATTCGCCACCGGTGAGGGGCAGAGCCTCGACGCCCCGTTCGGCCACGCCGGCGCGCGGCTCCACGAGTGGTTCTTCCCGACCAGTACCTTCCGGCGGATGCAGGACAAGCCGGACGGGAGCCATGGGGCCGATGACGCCGTCGCCGGGACCTGGGACGCCGGCATCGGAGCGGAGATCATGGGCCGCAACAAGTTCGGCCCCCAGCGCGGACCGTGGGAGGACGACGACTGGGTCGGCTGGTGGGGGCCCAACCCGCCCTTCCACACCCCGGTGTTCGTCCTGACCCACCACCCGCGCCCCTCGGTGGAGATGGAGGGCGGCACCACCTTCCACTTCATCGACGCCACGCCGCAGGAGGCGCTCCGCCAGGCGCGCGACGCCGCGGGCGGCCTGGACGTGCGGATCGGCGGCGGCCCGACCACGGTCCGCGAGTTCCTCGCCGAAGACCTCGTCGACCATCTGCACATCGCCGTCGTCCCGATCGTCCTGGGCCGGGGCGAGCGCCTGTGGGACGGACTCGAAGGGCTTGAGCAGCGCTTCCGGGTCGAGTCCGTGACGACCCCCAGCGGCATCACCCACATGACCTTCACCCGGCCCTGACGACCGCTCCGCCTTCGCCTTTGTCTTCGCCTTCGCCCTCGCCTTCGCCTTCGCCTTTCTTCAGGCCGTCTGGCTGGAGCCGGTGTCCAGTTCCTTGCGCAGGACCGTGCACGGGCGGTTGCCCTTGCGGTCGCGGCGGTGGGCGAGGGGGCGGTAGCCGAGGGCGGTCCAGAAGGCGAGGGCCGGGTGGTTGCCGTCCAGGACGGCGAGGCGTACGGCGGTGCGGCCGGCCGCGCGGAAGCGGTCCTCCACGAGGGAGGCGAGGCGGCGGCCGTGGCCCCGGCGGCGGGCCGCCGCGTCCACCATCAGCAGGCCGATCCACGGATCGGGGTCGGCCGGGTCGGGGTGGTGGTTCAGGGTGATCGCGACGCCGACCAGGGCGCCCTCGCTGCGGGCCAGCAGCACCTGTGCGCCGGGGTGGGCCAGTTCGTCGGCGAGCGCGGCGGCGACCTGCTCCGGGCGGACGTCGTCCGGGTCGGGGAAGTCACCGCTCAGGGCGTGGAAGTCGCGCTGCGAGGCGTAGAGCGCGGTGAGTTCGGTCAGCAGCTCGCCCGGCAGAGCGTGGTCGGGGGAGAGCGCGAGAGGTTCGATGATCACAGGGGGAACCTACGCGCGGGCCGCGCCGTGAGCGCGCCGGAGCCCGGACCGCCGTCGCGGATCCGGGCTCCGGGCCTGGCGTGGCGGCGGGTCAGACGCTCACGCCGAAGTCCTGCGCGATGCCCACGAGGCCCGAGGCGTAGCCCTGGCCGACGGCGCGGAACTTCCACTCCGCGCCGTTGCGGTACAGCTCGCCGAAGACCATGGCGGTCTCGGTGGCGGCGTCCTCCGACAGGTCGTAGCGGGCGATCTCGGCGCCGCCGGCCTGGTTGATGATGCGGATGTACGCGTTGCGGACCTGGCCGAAGTTCTGGCCGCGGTTCTCGGCGTCGTAGATGGAGACCGGGAAGACGATCTTGTCGATGTCGGCCGGGAGGCCGGCCAGGTTGACGTTGATCGCCTCGTCGTCGCCCTCGCCCTCGCCGGTGCGGTTGTCACCGGTGTGGACGATGGTGTTGTCCGGGGTCTGCTTGTTGTTGAAGAAGACGAAGTGGCCGTCGGAGTAGACCTTGCCCTGGGTGTTGACCGCGATCGCGGAGGCGTCGAGGTCGAAGTCCGTGCCGGTGGTGGTGCGGACGTCCCAGCCGAGGCCCACGGTGACGGCGGTCAGGCCCGGAGCTTCCTTGGTGAGCGAGACGTTGCCGCCCTTGGAGAGGCTTACAGCCATTGTGGGGAGTCCCTTCCCTCGTTGCGTGTGCGGACGAAGCTACCGCCACCCCTAGGAACGCCGAGAGGGTCCCCATGGTTCCTGACGCCTTTACCTTTTTTACCAAGGTGGGTTCGAACGCCCGGACAGCCCCGGAGAGCCCCGGACAGCCCCGGACCGGCACCACGGGCACCACGGGCACCACCGGCACCACCGGTGCCGAAATTCCGGTGACGTGACCCGGACACGCGAGGGACCATGGAGGACATGTCCGGTCCCCATGTCATCCGCGGCTCCGTCGTGCTCCCCGAGGCCGAGCTGGTCTGGCGCTTCTCGCGGTCCTCGGGGCCCGGCGGCCAGCACGTCAACACCTCCGACAGCCAGGTCGAGCTGCGCTTCGACCTGGCGCACACCGAGGCGCTGCCCGAGGTGTGGAAGGAGCGCGCCCTGCACCGGCTGGCCGGCCGGCTCGTCGACGGCGTCGTCACCGTCCGCGCCTCCGAGCACCGCTCCCAGTGGCGCAACCGCGAGACCGCGGCCGTACGCCTCGCCGCGCTCCTCGCCGAGGCGACCGCGCCCCCGCCCAAGCCCCGCAGGCCCACCCGCATCCCCCGCGGCATCAACGAGCGGCGGCTGCGCGAGAAGAAGCAGCGCTCGGAGACGAAGCGGGGCCGCACGGGTCGCGACTGGGGGTAGGCGGCAGGCACACCGGTCGTTGTCGCGGTCGCTGTCGCGGTCATGGGCCCGCGGGCGCGCTCACGTCCCGGCCGGGACCGCAGCCAGGCCGAGCACGCCCACCGTCTGGCCGCCGCTCGTCTCCCCGTTCGTACGGAAGCCGAGCCCGAGGTAGAAGCGCTCCGGGCCGTCCGGACCCGGGTGCCAGGACACGTACAGCTCCGTCCCACCCCGGCGGCGGATCTCCGCCGCGACGGCGCCGACGGCGAACCGGCCGTAGCCGCGGCCCTGCTCACCGGCCGCGATGTTCAGCCGCCACAGCCCCGAGCGCCGCTCGCTGCCGTCCTGGTGCCAGTCGATGCCGAGGAAGGCCATCAGGAAGCCCACGGGACGCCCGCCGTCGACGATCAGGCGCGGCCAGGCGACGCCCGGCCACGCGTACGCCTCGGCGAGGGACTTCACGACCGGCGCGACCGCGTACTCCTGGTCGGGGCGGACCCGGATGCCGAGCGCGGCGTCCAGGTTCGCCGGGGTGATCTCTTCGAGGCGGGGCGCTGAGCCGGTGCCGGGACCGGGGCCGGGGCCGGGGTTCGTCATGCGCGCACCGTAGGCGGCGCGTCCGCCGCGCGGCCACCGGATTACGGCCGGTCCGAGGGCCGCGGGACGAGGGAGACAGGGGCGGGCCGGGGGGCCACCGCCCCCGGAGATCCCGCTCAGCCCAGCTGCCGGTACCGCCCCCGGAAGTACACCAGCGGGCCGTCACCGGCGCCCGGGAGGCGGGCCGTCAGGACGCGGCCGACGACCAGGGTGTGGTCGCCCGCCGGGACCCGCTGCTCGGTGCGCAGCTCCAGGGTGGCCAGCGCGTCGTCCACCAGCGGGGCGCCGGACACCTCGCCGCGCGTGTGGGGGACGTCCGCGAAGAGCAGACGGTCGCTGATGCGGCCCTTCATCGCGAAGCGGCCCGCGATGTGCCGCTGGTTCCCGGTCAGGACGGACACCGCCCACAGCGGCTGTTCCGCGAGCAGGTCGTCCATGCGGGAGCCGGTGCGCAGGCTGACCAGGGCCAGCGGCGGGTCCAGGGACACCGAGAGGAACGCCGTCGCGGTCATGCCCACGTCCTCGCCGACCGGCGCCAGCGGGTCCTCCGCGTCGAGCGGCGGCTCCTGCGCGGTCACCAGAACCACGCCCGCGGCCAGCCGGGACATCGCGGCACGGAACTCGTCGTCGGTCACCCCCTCAGCATGCCCGGGAATGGCCGGGGCGAGGGCGGAGGACGGGGCGGAGGAAGTGTTCAGCACACATCAACGCTAATGACCGGCCCGCGCCGCCCGCATCGGGCCATGGCCCGAGCCCGGACCTAGGTCCACGGACCCAGCGGGCAGCCGTCGGATCCCCGCAGCCGTCGAACCCTCGCAGCCGTCGTCGAACCCCCGCGACATCATCGGAACCAGCGATTCCGACCCGTTCGGCGGCCGTCTCGTGCATCATGTCCGCACACGAGAGAGTTTGCGTTCCGTCAACGCTTGGGAAAAAAGCAGAAACTCTACCCAATTGTTCATGTTCGCCTGTGACTTGAGTCACAAGCAGCGTGAATTGTTGACCCTGTGTACCGAGTGGGCTTCACGCTGTGATTCAGTGGCGTAGACCGCACGCACGATACGCCGAAGAAGACCCTTTGATTCACTGCGAGGTCTCGGGGGGAGGGCGAGCATGGAGACCGAGTCGGAGCCGTACGTCCGCCTTGCGACCCTGCGGCAGCTGCACCAGGTCATGGCGGACATGAACACCGCGCGCAGTCTGGCCGACACGCTCCAGACCGTGGCCGACGGCGTCGTGACCGGCCTCGGGTACGAACTGGCGTGCGTCAACCTCGTACGCCCCGACGGCGACCTCGTCGTCGCCGCCTTCTCCGGGAACCCCGCCGCCGAGGCCCTGATCACCGGCCGGGTCGGCTCCCGCGCCTCCTGGGAGCGCCGGCTGACCATGGGCGAGACCTGGGGCGACCTGGTCTTCATCTCGCACACCGAGGGCTGGGTCCTCGACGACGACGACGTCCCGCAGTGGTACACGGACGGGCCCGCTCCCCGCTTCGAGGACGAGTGGCACCCCTCCGACCGGCTCTTCGCCCCGATGTACTCGCCCGGCGCACCCGGCGGCTCCCCGGGCGAGCTGCTCGGCGTGCTCTCCGTGGACCGCCCGCGCAACGGCCGCCGCCCCGGCGCCTGGGGCCGCGAGGCGCTCCAGGTGTACGCGTTCCAGGCGGCCATCGCGATCAGCAACGCCCGGCTGCGCGCGAACATGCAGCGCGCCCTGGTGCGCCTGGAGCGCGAGCAGCAGGCCCTGCGCGCCAGCGAGGAGAGCTTCCGGCAGGCCTTCGAGTACGCGCCCTCCGGCATGGCCATCGCCGAGATGGGCGGCGACCAGCACGGCCGGATCCTGCGCACCAACGACGCCCTGTGCCGGCTGCTGGGCCGCCCCGCCTCCGCGATGCGCCGCTACTCCTTCTCCGACCTCGTCCACCCCGAGGACATAGGCACCCTGCTGCGCACCTCCGCCGAGGGCGGCCGGGCCGAGCTGCGCCTGGGCCGCCGCGACGGCAGCTACGTCTGGGTCTCCCTGCGCAACTCGGTGGTCGCCGACGCCGCCGACGGGCCCCGCTTCCTGCTCACCCACGTCGAGGACATCGAGGAGCGCAAGCGCCGCGAGCTGCACCTCGCCCACCGCGCCTCCCACGACTCCCTGACCGGTCTGCCCAACAGCGCCGAACTGCGCTCCCGGCTCGCCGCCCGCCTGTGCCGCCGCCCGCAGTCGGCGCACGCCGAGGAACTCGCCTCGCTGGACGCGGCCTACGGCCACCCGGTCCACCCGGCGGGCGACGGCGGCCATGACCACGGCTTCGACTTCGACTCCGGTCCGCAGCCCTACGACGGCTACGACCACCATGTGCACACCATCGCCCCCGAGGGCGACCGGGACGACGGCACCAAGGGGCTCGCGGTCCTCTTCTGCGACCTGGACGGCTTCAAGTCGATCAACGACCGCTTCGGGCACAACGCGGGCGACGCCGTCCTCATCGAGGTGGCCCGGCGGCTGTCGGGCGGCGTCCGCGACGGCGACACGGTGGCCCGGCTCGGCGGCGACGAGTTCGTGATCCTCGCCGACGGCCTCGGCCGCGCCGATGCCCAGGACCTCGCCGTGCGGCTGCGCAACGAGATCATCCAGCCCATCCGCGCCGAGGGCCGGGCCGTCCGGGTCGGCGCCAGCTTCGGCATCGGCTGGGCCCATTGCGGGATGACGGCGGACGAAGTGCTGAAGTCCGCCGACGAGCGGATGTACGTCGAGAAACGATCTCGTCCCAAACAACATCGCCGCGCCGGTTGATCCGCAGGTCAGCGCGTTGATGCGGGGTGAGTCACCCGTTCGGGCCCACGGGAGCGGGTAGGCTCGCCATCCTCACGACGTACCGCATCCGACCCGCACCTGTTGAGGAGACCTAGGGATGACGCCCGGCGACAACGGCCCGAGCACGCCCGAGGACGACGACCCGTTCGGCTATCTGTACGCCGACGGTCAGGCCAACGGAGCCCAGCCGCCCTCCGGCGGTTACGGCTACCCGGGCTCGGTCAACCGGGTCCGCGCCGTCGGCCAGCGTCAGTACGGCCAGCAGCCCCAGCAGACGCAGCAGGCCCCCACGGCGGCCTACGGCCAGGCTCCTCAGCAGCAGGGCGCGTACGGCCGGCCGAGCGCCCACTACGCGGCCCCGGAGACCCTGCCCGGCGGCCAGCAGCCGCCCCGGCAGCCGGCCCAGGGCGGCCCCGGCGGCGGTGGCCGGCGCGGGCCCAACACCAAGGGACTGCTGATCGGCGCCGTCGTGGTGGTCGCCGCCGTGGTCATAGGCATCACCTTCGCCATGCTCAACGACAAGGACG
Organism: Streptomyces sp. PsTaAH-124; assembly: GCF_000373685.1. Taxonomy (NCBI): domain Bacteria; kingdom Bacillati; phylum Actinomycetota; class Actinomycetes; order Kitasatosporales; family Streptomycetaceae; genus Streptomyces; species Streptomyces sp. PsTaAH-124. Next base: position 27,628 of record NZ_KB892167.1, read on the forward strand.
ACACCAAGGACGGCGCCACGGGCGGCACCACGGCCCCGCCGGCCACCCAGAGCGCCCCGCCCAGCCCCTCGTCGAACAGCACCGTGGCCCCCGACGGCGAACTCCCCAAGATCGACGCGAAGGCCCTGCTCCTGACGGGTACCTCCACGGCGTCCGAGGTGGAGGGAGCAAAGGCGGACGGCGGAATCTACGTCACCGGCTTCAACCACGTCGGGGCGAAGGTCACCTGGTCCGTGAACGGCATCCAGAAGACCGGCACGTACCGGCTGTACGTGCGGTACGGCATCCCGGGCGTGGACGCCGATGCCACGCTGGTGGTCAACGGCAAGTCCAGCACGCAGACGTTGAACATGAAGAACTTCGGCAAGCTGCCGGAGGGCGACTGGAAGAACGACTGGCAGACCACCTGGGCCAACGTGAACCTGAACAAGGGCACCAACACGATCGAGATCGCCTGCAACGACGGCAATCAGTGCAACGCCAACCTGGATCAGATGTATCTCACCGGCGAGAACGGCTGACCCTCACGCCGAACCGCCCTCGCCGCTGACCTCCACCCGCTCCAGCAGCTCCCGGTAGGCGGCCCGGTCGAAGTCGCCCGCCGTGGGGGACAGGACCGTCGCGGCGGAGAGGGCGACCGCGCGGGCGAGGCGGTCCGGCCAGGGGAGGTTCTCCACCAGGCCGGAGAGCAGCCCGGCGACGGCCGAGTCGCCTGCGCCGGTCGGGTTGCCGTGCACACGGGCGGGCGGGGCGGCCCGCCACATGCCGTCCGGGGTGCGGGCGAGCAGGCCCTCGGCGCCCAGGGAGGCGATGACCGTGCGGGCGCCGCGCCTGCGGGCGTCCTGGGTGGCGCGCAGCGGCTCGTGGGAGCCGGTCAGCTCGGCCAGCTCGTCGGCGTTGGGCTTGATGATGTCGGGGCGGGCGGCCAGTCCGCGCCGCAGCGCCTCGCCGCTGGTGTCCAGCAGCACCGGCACGTCCGCCGCGCGGGCCGCGCGCACCAGGACGGCGTAGGCGCCCACCGGCAGTCCGGGCGGCAGGCTGCCGCACAGCGCCACCGCCGCCACACCGGACAGCATGTCCTCGTAGGCGTCCTGGAAGGCCGCCCACTCGGCGGCGGTGACCAGCGGGCCCGGCTCGTTGAGCTGGGTGGTGTCGCCGGTGTGCTCGTCCACCACCGCGACGGTGCGCCGGGTCGCGCCGGCCACCGGGACCAGCGCGTCCGTCACACCGGGCTCGTCCGCGAGCCGGGTGCGCACCTCGTCGCCGGTGGCGCCGCCCGAGAAGCCGGTGACGGTCACCCGGTGGCCGAGGGCCGCCAGGACGCGGGCCACGTTGATGCCCTTGCCGCCGGGCCGCTCGGTCACCTCCGACACCCGGTGCGAGCCGTGGGGCCGCAGGGACGGCACCCGGTAGGTGATGTCGAGAGCGGTGTTCAGCGTGACCGTGAGGATCACGTGGGCCGGCCTCCCCGGGGTAGTACGCGTGCACGGAGCTCCGGCGGTGCGCCGGAGCTCCGATCATGTCAAACGGACGGCGCGCCGCCCACCCCTCACGCCCCGCACCGGGCCAGGACGTCCGGTGGACGGGCGGACGGATCAGCGCAGTTGGGGATCGACCACCCACTCGCCGCGCCGCATCACGCCCTTGAGGACGAAGTCCTCGTCGAGCAGGACGAGGTCGGCGTCCTTGCCGGGCTCCAGGGAGCCGACGCGGTCGTCGACGCCGAGCAGCCGGGCCGGGTTGGCGGACAGCGCGGCCACCACGTCCTCGACGGGCAGCCCGTCGACGGTGACCGCGCGCCGGAACGCCCGGTCCAGGGTGAGCGTCGAACCGGCGATGGAGCCGCCCTCCACCAGACGGGCGACGCCGTCGGTGACGTCGACCTCCAGCGGGCCGAGCAGATAGCGGCCGTCGCCGGACCCGGCGGCGTCCATGGCGTCGGTGATGAGGGCGACCCGGGCCGCACCGGCGTGGTGGAAGGCGAGTTCCAGGGCGGCGGGGTGCAGATGGACGCCGTCGTTGATCAGCTCGACGGTGACCCGCTCGTCCTCCAGCAGGGCGGCGATCGGGCCGGGCGCGCGGTGGCCGAGCGTCGGCATCGCGTTGAACAGGTGGGTGGCGACGGTGGCCCCGGCGTCGATCGCCTCCACGGTCTGCTCGTAGGTGGCGTCGGTGTGCCCGATGGCCGCGATCACCCCGCGCTCGGCGAGCAGCCGTACGGAGTCCAGGCCACCGGGCAGTTCGGCGGCGAGGGTGACCATCTTGGCCTGGCCGCGGGCCGCGTCGACCAGCCTGCGCACGTCGGCCGGGTCCGGGTGGCGCAGCAGGGCCTCGGAGTGGGCGCCCTTGCGGCACGGGGAGATGAAGGGGCCCTCGAAGTGGATGCCGGCGATCTCGCCCTGCTCGGCCAGTTCGGACAGCAGTCCGGCCTGCTTGGTGAGGATGCCCATGTCGTCGGTGACGGTGGAGGCGACGACGGTGGTGGTGCCGTGCGCCCGGTGGGTGCGTACGGCGGTCATGACGTCGTCGGCGGAGCCGGAGAAGGCCGCGCCGCCGCCGCCGTGGTTGTGGAGGTCGACGAAGCCGGGGACCAGCCAGTGCCCGCTGACATCGACGGTCGGGGTGTTCTCCGGTGCGGTCCCGGCGATCCGCGTGCCGTCGACGATCACCCGGCCGCCGTCCGCGATCCCGGTGGGCAGCACCACCCGGGCGCCGTCGAGAACCTTGCTGGGGGCCATCTGGTGGCTACCTCCGGGGAGTCGTGGAAGAGGAAGAGTGCGGTGCGGCCGCGGCGGACGTGCCGCCGAGGAGGTCCCAGGCGAGCAGGCCCGCGCCGAGGCAGCCGGCGGTGTCGCCGAGGGCCGCGGGGACGATGGCGGGCAGTTTCTGGAAGGTGACCCGGCGGCGTACGGCCTCGCGCAGCGGGGCGAAGAGCGTCTCCCCGGCCTCGGCGAGCCCGCCGCCGATGATCAGGGTGCGCGGGTCCAGCAGGGTGAGCGCGGTGACCAGGCCGTCGGCGAGGGCGTCCACGGCCTCCTGCCACACCGCGCCGGCCCGGGGGTCGCCGGACCGCACGGCCTTGGCGCAGTCGGCCGCGTCCGCGTCCGGGTCGCCGCACGCCTCGGCCCAGGCCAGGCTGACCGCGGAGGCGGACGCGTACCGCTCCAGGCAGCCGCGCTGGCCGCAGGGGCATTCGGTGCCGCCGGGGCGGACGACGATGTGCCCGATCTCGCCGGCGAAGCCGTGCGCGCCGGCCTCGACCCGGCCGTCGATGCCGATGGCGCCCGCGATGCCGGTGCCCAGCGGGACGAACAGATAGCGGTCGGCGCCCTTGCCCGCGCCGATCCGGCCCTCGGCGAGCCCGCCGGTGCGTACGTCGTGGCCGAGGGCGACGGGCAGGCCGAGGCGCCGGCCGAGCAGGTCGCGCAGGGGGACGTCGCGCCAGCCGAGGTTGGCGGCGTAGGCGGCGACGCCCTCGTCCTCGTCGACGATGCCGGGGACGGCGACACCGGCCGCCGCGGCCGGTTCGCCGAAGCGCTCGGCGCCGTGGGCGCGCAGTTCGGCGGCGAAGCCGAGGATGCCCTCGACGACGGCGTCGGGGCCGCGCTCGCGGCCGGTGGGCCGACGCGCCTGGTGGAGCAGCCCGCCGTTCTCGTCGACCAGTGCGGCCTTCATCCCGGTGCCGCCCACATCGAGCGCGATGACGTGTCTCACAGATGACAGTGTGGCCCTTTGACCCGCGAGAGGTCTAGTCCACTCACGTGGTGTAGACCTATCGTGTCCGCATGGTGAACACGAGACGGTTGGGGCGGGAACACAGTGCAGCGGCGTAGAGCAGGAATGATCGCGGCAGTGTCCGCACTGGGCATGACCTCGGTCCTCGGCGGCTGCGGGAGCACGGGCTCCTCCGACGTCACGCTCAAACTGGTCGCCGCCGACTACGGCGACTCCCCGGCCGACAACTCCCAGAAGTACTGGGACAAGCTCGCCCGAGCATACGAGTCCCGGCACTCCGGCGTGAAGATCGACGTCAAGGTCTATTCGTGGACCGACGTCGACCGCAAGGTCAAGGAGATGGTCGACGCCGGTGACCCGCCGGACCTGGCCCAGATCGGCGCGTACGCCGACTACGCCGCCCAGGACCGCCTCTACAAGGCCGACGACCTGCTCTCCATAGCCGTGCAGGCCGACTTCCTCGACCAGCTCTCCGACGCGGGCCAGGTGCGCCACCTCCAGTACGGCATCCCGTTCGCCGCCTCCACCCGGGTGCTCTTCTACAACAAGACCCTCTTCGACCAGGCGCACCTCACCCCGCCCAAGTCGTGGGACGACCTCGCCGCGGACGCCGAGGCGCTGAAGGCCAAGGGCGTGAAGTACCCCTACGCGCTGCCGCTCGGCCCCGAGGAGGCGCAGGCCGAGACCATGCAGTGGCTGCTCAGCGGCGGCGCCGGGTACACCGACGACATCGGTACGTACACCATCAACTCCCCGCAGAACGCCGAGACCTTCACCTGGCTGCGCGACGAGCTGGTCGGCAAGGGCCTGACCGGCCCCGTCGCACCCGGCAAGCTCAACCGCGCGGACGCCTTCGACGCCTTCGCCAAGGGCCAGGTCGGCATGCTCAACGGCCACCCCACGCTGATGAAGAAGGCCGCCGAGGCGGGCGTGCGGTTCGGCATGGTGCCGGTGCCGGGCAAGAACGGCACGCCCAAGGCCACCATGGGCGTCACCGACTGGATGATGGCCTTCAAGAAGGGCGGCCACAAGAAGCAGATCGGCGAGTTCCTCGACTACGTCTACAGCGAGAAGAACGTCCTCGACTTCTCCCGCGAGTACGACCTGCTGCCCGTCACCACCTCCGCCTCCGAGGCGATGGCCGAGGCGCCGCAGGACAAGAACCTGTGGCCCTTCCTCCAGGAACTGTCGCTGGCCCAGCTCTACCCGGCGGGCAAGACCTCCTGGGCCCAGGTCAGCGCCGAGGTCAAGAAGCGCATCGGCGGCACGGTGGCCCCCGGCGGCGACCCCACCGGCGTGCTCAACCAGCTCCAGACCGCGGCCTCGGAGGCGGAGGCCAAGGAGAACGCGCGCTGAGCCCGGCCGCCCGGCACCGCGCCGCCCGGCGCCGTGCCGCGGCGGCTGTCGGTGGCGGCGGTTACGGTGCCCGTATGGACGCGGACGACGAACCGGGCGGCGGACCGGAGCAGGTACCCGGGCGGCACCTCGCGCGCCGGGAGCGGGACATCCTCGCCCTGGAGCGCCGGGGCTTCACCGGGCCGGGCCTGAAGGAACGCGCGATCCGCGAGGAGCTGGGCCTCTCCCCGGTCCGCTACTACCAGCTGCTCAACGCGCTGCTCGACGACCTGCGCGCGCTGGAGCACGACCCGGTGACGGTCAACCGGCTGCGCCGGGTGCGCGACGCCCGCCGGTCCGAGCGCTGAGACCCGGCGCCGCCGAGGAGTGGGCCGCGCCGTGTGTGGATAGGTTCGGCACATGGGCCACGACACGGACTCGACCGACCCCGTTCCCGACGCACCCGCGCTGCCCGAGCCCGCCACACAGGCCGGGCGGGACGGGCTGGCCGCGCTGCTGGCGCGGCCCGAGCGCGCGGTGATCGCGCTCGACTTCGACGGCACCCTGGCGCCGATCGTGCCCGACCCGGACCGGGCCAGAGCGCATCCCGAGGCGCTCCCGGCGCTCGCCGCGCTCGCCCCCGAGGTGGCCGCCGTGGTGGTGGTCACCGGCCGCCCCGCCGGGGTCGCCGTGCGCAACGGCGGCTTCGCCGGTGTCCCCGGCCTCGACCACCTCGTCGTCCTCGGCCACTACGGCGCCGAACGCTGGGACGCGGCCACCGGGGAGGTGACCGCCCCGGACCCGCATCCCGGGGTCGCCGCCGTCCGGGCCGAGCTGCCCGGCTTCCTCGACCGGATCGGCGCCTGGCAGGGCACCTGGATCGAGGAGAAGGGCCGCTCCCTGGCCGTGCACACCCGCCGCGCCGAGGACCCGCAGGCCGCCTTCGAGGCGCTGCGCGGCCCGCTCGCCGGTCTCGCGGCCCGCCACGGACTGATCGTCGAGCCGGGCCGCATGGTCCTCGAACTGCGCCCGCCGGGCATGGACAAGGGCGTCGCCCTGCTGGAGCACGTCCGCGCCCTGGGCGCCGGCTCCGTGCTCTACGCCGGTGACGACCTCGGCGACCTGCCCGCCTTCACCGCCGTCGACAAGCTGCGCTCCGACGGCCTGCCGGGCGTCCTGGTGTGCAGCGGCAGCGCCGAGGTCACCGAACTCTCCTCACGGGCCGACCTGGTGGTGCCGGGCCCGGAGGGAGTGGTGCGCCTGCTGGCCGCCCTGGCGGCCCGTATGTGAGCGGCGGGCGGACGTGGGCTCAGCCCGCGTCCAGTTCCCTCAGCTGGTCCAGGAACCACCGGGCCGGAGGCAGGGCGGTCGCCGCGGCGGCCAGCCGCCCGGAGCGCTCGGCCCGCTCCGCCACCGGCATGGTGAGCGCCGTGTGCAGGGCCTCGGCGGTGCCGACGACGTCGTACGGGTTCACCGTCACCGCGTCCGGGCCCAGCTCGGCGAAGGCGCCCGCCTCTCGCGACAGGACCAGCGCGCACCCGGCGTCGGAGACGACCGGTACCTCCTTGGCGACCAGGTTCATGCCGTCGCGGATGGGGTTGACCAGCGCCACGTCCGCGATCCGGTAGGCCGCGAGGGAGCGGGCGAAGTCGTCCTCGACGTGCAGCAGCACCGGCCGCCACCCGGGCGTGCCGTACCGCTCGTCGATCTCCTCGGCCAGCCGCCGCACCTCGGCCGTGTACTCCCGGTAGACGGCGAGGTCCTGGCGCGAGGGGTAGGCGAAGGCGACGTGCACCACCCGCTCGCGCCACTCGGGGCGCTCTTCCAGCAGGTGCCGGTAGGCCAGCAGCCCGCGGACGATGTTCTTGGACAGCTCGGTGCGGTCCACCCGGACGACCGTCCGGCGGGGGCCGCCGTCCGGGGCCGTGCCGATCTCCTCGCGCAGCAGCGCCATCCGCTCCTTGACGTCGGCGCGGTGGGCGCGCTCGCGCAGGAACTCCGCGTCCGCGCCGAGCCCGTGCACCCCGAGCCGGGTGCCGCCGAGCCCGTCCGTCAGGGCCTCGCAGCACTGGGCGAAGGCGTCCGCCCACCGCTGGGTGAGGAAGCCGAGCCGGTCCGCGCCCAGCATGCCGCGCAGCACCTGGCGGGCGATGTCGTCGGGGAGCATCCGGAAGTAGTCGACCGGCGCCCACGGGGTGTGCGAGAAGTGCCCGATGCGCAGATCCGGCCGGAAGTCGCGCAGCATGCCCGGCACCAGCGTCAGGTGGTAGTCCTGCACCACCACGGCCGCGCCCTCGGCGGCCTCCTCCGCGAGCGCCTCGGCGAAGGCGCGGTTGTACGCCTCGTACGACGCCCATCGCCGCCGGAACTCCGCGTCGAAGACGGGCTCCAGCGGGGTCTGGTAGAGCATGTGGTGGACGAACCACAGCACCGAGTTGGCGATGCCGTTGTAGGCGTCGGAGAAGACGTCCGGGGCGATGTCGAGCATCCGGACCCGCTGTCCGCCGGTGTCCCCGGCGGGCAGCCTGCGCCCGTCCTCGTAGCGCCGTACGGCCTCGCGGTCGGCGTCGCCGAGCGCGGCGCACACCCACACCGCGCCCGCGTCCGGGCCGATCGCGGACAGACCGGAGACGAGTCCGCCGCCGCCGCGTCTCGCGTGCAGCGAACCGTCCTCGCCGAGCTCGTACGAAACGGGTCCGCGATTGGACGCGACCAGCACCTCGGCACCGTGCGTTGCAGCCATGGTCCTCAACCTAGCCCGGCCCCCGATCGCTCAAACGTGCGCGGCGGCGGGCCGGTGCGGATTTCGCCGCCCGCCGACTTGTAAAGGAACTGTGAAGACCCGGAAGATGTGCGGTGCATGTCAGTGATCTCCGTCCCGTGCCGTGCGCGGGACGGTCTGTGAGGGGTGGGGTTCCATGCAACTTCTGCGCGTGCGCCGGATCGCCGGCACCGCGGCGCTGCTCGCCGCCGGTGTGCTGGCGCTGGCCGGCTGCGACGACGACTCCGGGACGCCGGCGGCGCACTCGGCACCGGCCACGGCCACCGCGGCGGCCGGCAGCGCCGCTCCGGAGCCGTCCGGGGAACCGGCGACGGAGTCGGCGAGCCCGCGGCCCGCCGCGTCCGCCACTCCCGCCCCGGCCGCCACCCTGCGCGACTACACCGGCTCCGGCGTCGGCGCGGCCGTCGCCGCGGCGCGGGCCGGCGGCCTGCGCTACGCCGTCCATCTCCAGGGCACCGGCCGGAGCGCCTCCTCCTGGGGCGCCGCCGAGAAGGTCTGCGAGCAGCGCGCCGACGGCGGCGCGGTGACGTTCACCGTGGCGCGCGACGGCCGCGACTGCGCCGGTGAGCCGCTGCACACCCCGGCCCCCGCGAAGACCGCCTCCGGCGGCGGCAGCGGCGGCGGGAACAGCGGCGGTGGCGGCACGACCGGCGGCAGCGGCGGCGGGAACAGCGGCGGCGGCAGCAAGGCGTGCGCCCTCACCAGCCCGGCCGGCAACTGCTACGCCGACGGCCAGTTCTGCGCCGCGCGGCACCACGGCATGAGCACCTACGGCAAGGGCGGCGAGTACCTGACCTGCGCACAGGACGGCGCGGGCCGCTGGCGCTGGTCCGACGGCGTGGCCGGCTGACGGGGGCGGCCCCGGCGCGGCGGGCCGCCGGTCAGGCGACCCGCCGGGCCGCGTACTCCGCGATCTCGCTCATCGGCGGCCGTTCCTCGGTGTCGACTGAGTACGTGCGCGGCTCGAAGCCGTCTGCGCCGCGCTCGAACTGCGTGAGCGAGGGGCGCACCAGATGGCCGCGGGCCAGCCGGAGCTGGGCGGTGCGGTAGATCGCGGCGGACATCCGGCCGAGCGCCTGCCCGTCCTGGTGGCGGTGGAGGCGCTCACCGACGTCGACCTGGGCCAGCGCGTCCAGGCCGACCAGGTGCAGCGCGTCCACGAGCATGCCCAGCTCGACGCCGTAGCCGACCGGGAACGGCAGCTGTTCGAGCAGGGAGCGGCGGGCCGCGTACTCGCCGCCCAGCGGCTGCACAAAACCGGCCAGCTGCGGCCAGTGCATGTTCAGCAGCGGCCGGGCCATCAGCTCGGTGACCCGGCCGCCCTGCCCGGCGGCGGTACCCAGCGGCCGGTCGTACATGGCCTTGACCAGCTGGACGCCGGGGTCGGTCAGCAGCGGGCCGACGATCCCGGTGACGAAGTCGGCGGAGAACTCGCGCAGATCGGCGTCGACGAAGCAGACGACGTCCCCGCGGGTCACCAGCAGCGAGCGCCACAGCACCTCGCCCTTGCCGGGCACGGCGGGGATGCGCGGCAGGATGGTGTCGCGGTGCACCACCCGCGCGCCCGCCGCGGCGGCCACCCGCGAGGTGCGGTCGGTGGAGCCCGAGTCGACCACGACGAGTTCGTCGACCAGCGGCACCCGCGTCATCAGCTCGCGGCGGATCACGGCGACGATGTCCCCGACCGTCTCCTCCTCGTTCAGCGCGGGCAGCACCACGCTGACTGTGGCGCCGCTCGCGCGTTTGGCGGCCAGGACGCCGGGGAGCGGCCGGTCGGCGACGGACCAGGAACGTGTCCTCAGCCAGCGCTCGACTTCTTCCAGCACGGTCGGTGGCTCCTCACTCCTGCGCGGCACTCCCGCGCGGCTCGCTGCGGCCTGCGGTACGGACCGGATCACATCATCGTGTGATCTGTCTCGCGGTTCGGACGACGGTCTCTCGCTGTCCTGGCCGTCGGTTACAGTCTTGAACAACGCGGACGACCGTCGCATGCCGGGGTCGCCGCGACCCACAATCGAATACCGCTCATCCAGAGGGGCAGAGGGACACGGCCCGATGAAGCCCCGGCAACCCTCCAGCCGGTCTCGTACCGATCGCCGTCGCGCGGTCGCCACCGCGAGGCTCCCGGCTCGGGAAGGTGCCAATTCCGTCTCACGGCGAGATGCGTCGTGGGGAAGATGAGGAGAAAGGGCCTCGCCTCCATGGCTGTGCAGACAGTTGCCACCAGCACCGACTCCACCGTCGACCTCGGTCCCGCCGCGGCGCTCAGCTGCCGCGAGTGCGGTCACCGCGTGCCCCTCGGCCCGGTCTTCGCCTGCGAGGAGTGTTTCGGCCCGCTGGAGATCGCCTACGACTTCTCGGGCTACGACACCGAGGAACTGCGCGGGCGGATCGAAGCGGGCCCCGCGAACATCTGGCGCTACGCCCCGCTGCTGCCCGTCCCCGCCGACGTGGCCGGCAAGCCGAACATCAACCCCGGCTGGACCAAGCTCGTCCAGGCCGACCGCCTCGCCGCCGAACTCGGCGTCGACCCCGGCAAGCTGTTCGTCAAGGACGACTCCGGCAACCCGACGCACTCCTTCAAGGACCGCGTCGTCGCCCAGGCGCTGGAGGCCGCCCGCGCCTTCGGCTTCACCACCCTGTCCTGCTCCTCCACCGGCAACCTGGCCGGTGCCGTCGGCGCCGCCGCCGCCCGCGCCGGACTGCGCTCCTGCGTGTTCATCCCGCACGACCTGGAGCAGGGCAAGGTCGTCATGGCCGCGATCTACGGCGGCGAACTCGTCGGCATCGAGGGCAACTACGACGATGTGAACCGCTTCTGCTCCGAGCTGATCGGCGACCCGGCCGGCGAGGGCTGGGGCTTCGTGAACGTCAACCTGCGGCCGTACTACGCCGAGGGCTCCAAGACGCTGGCGTACGAGATCTGCGAGCAGCTCGGCTGGCGGCTGCCCGACCAGATCGTCGTCCCGATCGCCTCCGGCTCCCAGCTCACCAAGGTCGACAAGGGCCTGCGCGAGCTGATCGCGCTCGGCCTGGTCGAGGACAAGCCGTACAAGATCTTCGGCGCCCAGGCCGAGGGCTGCTCGCCGGTCTCCACCGCCTTCAAGGCCGGACACGACGTGGTGCGCCCGCAGAAGCCGGACACCATCGCCAAGTCCCTCGCCATCGGCAACCCGGCCGATGGCCCCTACGTCCTGGACATCGCGCGCCGCACCGGCGGCGCCGTGGAGGACGTGACGGACGAGCAGGTCGTCGACGCGATCAAGCTGCTGGCCCGCACCGAGGGCATCTTCGCGGAGACCGCGGGCGGGGTGACGGTCGGCGTCACCAAAAAGCTCGTCGAGAGCGGTCTGCTCGACCCGTCGAAGACCACCGTCGTGCTCAACACCGGTGACGGCCTCAAGACCCTGGACGCGGTGGCCGGTACCGGTCTGACCGCCACCATCCGCCCCACCCTGGACTCCTTCCGAGAGGCTGGCCTCGCATGAGCGTGACCGTTCGCATCCCCACCATCCTGCGCACCTACACCGGCGGGCGGGCCGAGGTGAGCGCCGACGGCGCCACCCTCGCCGAGGTCATCTCCGACCTGGAGAAGAACCACACGGGCATCGCCGCGCGCGTCCTGGACGACCAGGGCAAGCTGCGCCGCTTCGTCAACGTCTACGTCAACGACGACGACGTCCGTTTCGAGCAGGGCCTGGAGACGGCCACCCCGGACGGCGCGGGCGTCTCGATCATCCCGGCGGTCGCCGGCGGCTGATCATTACCGTCGGTAATGACGGTGATCGGAGTATCCGGTGAATTGCCCCCTCCGCGGGAGAAGCGGAGGGGGCAATTCCATGTGATTGAGCGCGGTAGAGTTGGGGAAGGCGCCCCGGATCTCCCGGTCGAGCGCCCCTTGATTTCTGCCGCCCGCCGATGAGAAACAGCCAAAATCCGCGGGTATTTTGCGGCTTTTGCGGTGTTTATGGGGCCCGACTTGCCCGGGGTTCGGCTGAATTCGCGTCACATTCCGGACCGCTCCCGCCCGGATTTCTCGTCCGATTGACCTGTTGCAGACGGCAGTTGGACAGATACATTCAGCCGCGGTCGACGCGTTCCGGCGCACGCCCCCGATTCACGGGCGGTGAGGTCTGACCCGGATCCGCGAAGTGCGGATCTGTGCAAGGGCCAGTAATAGGGGAGTTAGGCATGGCTCAGGGCACCGTCAAGTGGTTCAACGCGGAGAAGGGGTACGGCTTCATCGCGGTCGACGGTGGTGCGGACGTCTTCGTCCACTACAGCGCGATCCAGATGGACGGCTACCGCACGCTGGAAGAGGGCCAGCGGGTCGAGTTCGAGATCTCGCAGGGTCAGAAGGGCCCGCAGGCCGACATGGTTCGCGTCACCGCCTGAACGTACGTCACGCGAAGGGCCCACACCTTGCCGGGTGTGGGCCCTTCGTCCTGCCCGCCGGGCCCCGCCCCCTCCCCTCTGTTCGCCTCCGGCTGATCCCGGCCGGTCGAGGCGCGCTCCCCGCCAGAGGCGCTTGCACTCGACCATGCCGAGTGCTAATCATTGGCGTTAGCACTCTGAAGGTGAGAGTGACAACGAGGACCGGGTCGGTGAGGCCCGCAGGCCGGGTGGGGCAAGGAACCACGAGGCCGGCGAGCCGTCCGTCGCGGGCGCGGGCGCGGTCCGAAGGAATCACCCCCAGTCCTGGAGGGACCACTTCACATGGCCAAGATCATCGCGTTCGACGAGGAGGCACGGCGCGGCCTCGAGCGCGGCATGAACCAGCTCGCGGACGCCGTCAAGGTGACGCTCGGCCCCAAGGGTCGCAACGTCGTCCTCGAGAAGAAGTGGGGCGCCCCCACGATCACCAACGATGGTGTCTCCATCGCCAAGGAGATCGAGCTCGAGGACCCGTACGAGAAGATCGGCGCCGAGCTGGTCAAGGAAGTCGCCAAGAAGACGGACGACGTTGCCGGCGACGGTACGACCACCGCGACCGTGCTGGCCCAGGCCCTGGTCCGCGAGGGCCTGCGCAACGTGGCCGCCGGTGCCAATCCGATGGCCCTGAAGCGCGGTATCGAGAAGGCCGTCGAGGCCGTCTCCGCCGCCCTGCTCGACCAGGCCAAGGAGGTCGAGACCAAGGAGCAGATCGCCTCCACCGCCTCCATCTCCGCCGCCGACACCCAGATCGGCGAGCTGATCGCCGAGGCCATGGACAAGGTCGGCAAGGAAGGCGTCATCACCGTCGAGGAGTCGCAGACCTTCGGGCTCGAGCTCGAGCTCACCGAGGGCATGCGCTTCGACAAGGGCTACATCTCCGCCTACTTCGCGACCGACATGGAGCGCATGGAGGCGGTGCTCGAGGACCCGTACATCCTCATCGCCAACTCCAAGATCTCCTCGGTCAAGGACCTGCTCCCGCTCCTGGAGAAGGTCATGCAGTCGGGCAAGCCGCTGCTGATCATCGCCGAGGACGTCGAGGGCGAGGCCCTGTCGACCCTGGTCGTCAACAAGATCCGCGGCACCTTCAAGTCCGTCGCCGTCAAGGCCCCGGGCTTCGGCGACCGCCGCAAGGCCATGCTCGGCGACATCGCCATCCTCACCGGCGGCGAGGTCATCTCCGAGGAGGTCGGCCTCAAGCTGGAGAACGCCACCCTCGACCTGCTGGGCAAGGCCCGCAAGGTGGTCATCACCAAGGACGAGACCACCATCGTCGACGGCGCCGGCTCCTCCGAGCAGGTCGGCGGCCGGGTCAACCAGATCCGCGCCGAGATCGAGAACAGCGACTCGGACTACGACCGCGAGAAGCTCCAGGAGCGCCTGGCCAAGCTCGCGGGCGGCGTGGCCGTCATCAAGGCCGGTGCCGCCACCGAGGTGGAGCTGAAGGAGCGCAAGCACCGCATCGAGGACGCCGTGCGCAACGCCAAGGCGGCCGTCGAGGAGGGCATCGTCGCCGGTGGTGGCGTGGCCCTGCTCCAGGCCTCCCAGGTGTTCGAGAAGCTGGAGCTGGAGGGCGACGAGGCCACCGGTGCCGCCGCCGTCAAGCTGGCCCTGGAAGCCCCGCTGAAGCAGATCGCCGTCAACGCCGGCCTCGAGGGCGGTGTCGTGGTGGAGAAGGTGCGCAACCTGACCCCGGGCCACGGCCTGAACGCCGCGACCGGCGAGTACGTCGACCTGGTCGGCGAGGGCATCATCGACCCGGCGAAGGTGACGCGCTCCGCGCTCCAGAACGCCGCGTCGATCGCCGCGCTGTTCCTCACCACCGAGGCCGTCATCGCCGACAAGCCGGAGAAGGCCGCCGCGGCCGCTCCGGGCGGCATGCCGGGCGGTGACATGGACTTCTGATCCGCCCGCGGATCAGCCCGTCCCTGCCGAGGGCGGCACTCCCTGGAGACAGGGGGTGCCGCCCTCGGGCGTTTCCGGGGCGACCGCCCGCGGCCGGGACTCGTCGGCCGCAGCCGGGCGCAGCCGGTTCCCGGGCTCTCCGGCAGCGACCCCGCTCAGCTCTTACGCGCGCTCAGGACGCAGAACTCGTTGCCCTCCGGGTCGAGGAGGGTCACCCAGTGCTGCCCGTCCCGCGCGGTGTCGGCGCGCCGGGCGCCGAGGGAGAGCAGCCGCGCGACCTCGGCCTCCTGGTCGTCGGGGCGGAAGTCGGGGTGCAGCCTGTTCTTCGCCGTCTTGCCCTCGGGGACAGGCACGAAGAGGAGGCCCGGCATCCGGTCCGGCTCGGGCCGGATCTCGATGATCTCCTCGGACTCGTCGACCACGACCCAGCCGAGGGCCTCGGCCCACCAGCGCCCGAGAGCGACGGGGTCGGCGGAGTCGACGATGATCTGTTCCCATTCCAGTGCCATGGGCCTGAGCATAGGCAGACCGGCGAACCACGCCGCAGAGTCTCCGGCCGTCGCCCATTTAGCTTGCTTAAGTCAATCAAGTCGAATTATGGTTGCTTGAGTCAAGTACCCCTGCCCTCCCGGAGACCTCTTCCATGTCCGACGCACCCGCCCGGCCCACCGCCGCCGAGGCCCTGCCCAGACCCAACGCCATCGTGGCCGTCCTGGCCTTCGGCGGCATCGTGGTCTCGCTGATGCAGACCCTGGTGATCCCGATCGTCTCGGAGCTGCCGAAGCTGCTGCACGCCTCCGCGTCGGACGCCGCGTGGGTCATCACCGCCACACTGCTCGCCGCGGCCATCGCGACCCCCGTCATGGGCCGCCTCGGCGACATGTACGGCAAGCGCCGCATGCTGCTGCTCAGCCTCGTCATGCTGGTGGCCGGCTCGGTCGTCGCCGCGCTCAGCGACTCCCTTGCCCCGATGGTCGTCGGCCGTGCCCTCCAGGGCCTCGCCTCCGGGGTGATCCCGCTCGGCATCAGCATCATGCGCGACGAACTGCCCGCCGAGCGGCTCGGCTCGGCGACCGCGATGATGAGCGCCTCGCTCGGTGTGGGCGGCGCCCTCGGGCTGCCCGCCGCCGCGGTCATCGCCGAGAACTTCGACTGGCACATGCTCTTCTGGGCCTCGGCGGTCCTGGGCGCCGTAGCGGCGGTCCTCGTGCTGCTGCTCGTACCGGAGTCGAAGGTGCGCTCCGGCGGCCGGTTCGACGCCGTGGGCGCCCTCGGCATGGCGGCGGGCCTGATGTGCCTGCTGCTCGCGGTCTCCAAGGGCGCCGACTGGGGCTGGGGCAGCGGCTCCACGCTGGGCCTGTTCACCGCCGCCGTGGTGATCCTGCTCGCCTGGGGCGCCTTCGAACTGCGCGTCCAGGCACCGCTGGTGGACCTGCGCACCACGGCCCGCCGCCAGGTGCTGATGACCAACCTCTCCTCCATCGCGATCGGCTTCGCGATGTTCTCGATGTCCCTGGTCATCCCGCAGCTGCTCCAGCTGCCCTCGCAGACCGGCTACGGCCTCGGCAAGTCGCTGCTCGCCACCGGCCTGGTCATGGCGCCCTCCGGGCTGGTGATGATGGCGGTGGCCCCGTTCTCGGCGGCCCTGTCCCGGGCCCGCGGCGCCAAGGTGACCCTGATGACCGGCGCGCTGATCGTGGCCGCCGGATACCTGCTGAACATCGTCCTGATGGACCAGGTGTGGCACTTCGTGCTGGCCCCCTGCGTCATCAGCGCGGGCATCGGCTTCACCTACGGGGCGATGCCCACCCTCATCATGGGCGCCGTGCCCGCCTCCGAGACGGGCGCCGCCAACAGCCTCAACACACTGATGCGGTCCATCGGCACCTCCACCGCCAGCGCGGTCGCCGGTGTGGTCCTCGCCCATCTGACCACCCGGTTCGGCCCCTACGAGCTGCCCTCGGAGAACGGCTTCCGTACCGTCCTCGCGCTGGGCGCGGGCGCCGCCCTGCTCGGCTTCGTCATCGCCGCCTTCATCCCGGGCCGGCGCACCGCCCCCGCCCCGGGCGCCCCGGGCGCGGCGGACCCGGCGGCGCGGGTCGCCGGTACCGGGGCGGTCGGACCGAAGGGCTAGCCAGGGCCTGCCCGGCCGACCGCCCCGGGGGCCCTCACAGGTTGCCCATCGGTTCGATGTCCACCCGTACCGGCGTCCCCCAGGTGCGCACCACCTCGTAGTCGGTGAACTCGTGCACCAGGCGGTAGGCCGCCGCCGCGTGCGGGCCGCGCCGCTGGGCCGCGACGAACAGCTCCGCCTCGCGCCGGTCCCGGCGCGGGGTGCCGCACAGCTGCCACTCCCGGCCGTTCCACAGCTCCGGCAGCCAGCGCTGCTGGGGCTGCGGGCGGTCCTCGCGGACGCCGTAGCGGGAGGAGGCGGTGCCCGAGCCCGGCCCGGAGGCGGGGCGCGAGCCGCCGTCGTACCGGTCGCGGCGGGCCGCGCGGCGGCGGGTCTCGCACAGCAGGCACAGGTCGGGGGCGTCCTCGTCGACCGGCCCGGTCGGATGCTCGGCGCACCGCGTCGAGGGCCGGTCCTGCGAGACGCTCTCCTCCAGCAGGTCCAGCGCCCGCCGCAGATCCGCCTTCACCTCGTGCAGCCGCGCGGCCGGGGTGTCGGAGGCCAGCTCCTCACCGTGCTCCCCGATCACCCGCAGGGCCCGTCCGAGAGCGGTGAGCTGTGCGTGGTTCATACCGGCCAGCGTCGCACACCTCACCGGTCCCGGACGCCGGCCCCCGGGACCTCAGCCCATGCTCTTCGCGCCGTCCAGGGCCTCGCGGACGATGTCGGCGTGCCCGGCGTGCTGCGCGGTCTCCGCGATGATGTGCAGCAGCACCCTGCGGGCCGACCAGCGCGCGCCGGGCTCGGACCAGGGCGCCTTGGGCAGCGGGTGGTCGGCGTCCAGGTCGGGCAGCGACACGACCAGCTCGTCGGTGCCGAGGGCCGCCTCCGCGTACGCGGCCAGCACCCCGTCCAGGGTGTCCCCGGGCAGCATGCGGAACTCGTCGGCCCGCCGGGCGAAGTCCGCCTCCGTCAGCGCCGAGAAGTCGGGCATCGCGGAGGGGCCCTGCTCGATGAAGGCCGTCCAGCTGCGTTCGACCGCGGTGACGTGCTTGATCAGGCCGCCCAGGCACAGTTCGCTGACCGTGGTGCGCCGCCCGGCCTCCTCGTCGGTGAGGCCGCGGGCGGGGAAGGTCAGGAAGTGGCGCTGCTTGGCCAGCGCCGCCAGCAGATCCGCGCGCTCGCCGGTGACGGCCGCCCGGTCGGTGCGCACGGTCTCGTTCTGCGTGGTCTCGGTCATGGCCGGCCCTCCGTGGTGTCCTGTCCCGTGTTCCTTCGTACGTGCACCACGGTAGGACCGCTATAGGTCGGATCGTGTCCTAGATCGGCTCCGGGGCGCGGGTCGGGGCCGGGGCAGCGAGTCTCAGGCCCTAGACCGCGGGGACGCCGTGGCCGGTCTCCGGTCCGCGCGCGTCCGGGGCCGCCAGCGCGGCGCGCAGATGGCCGCCGGACTCCGTGAGCAGGCGGGCCGCCGTCGGTCCGTCGACCCCGGCGAGCAGCACCAGGATGGCGTCCTTCACCTCGCCGTCGGTGGCCGTCAGCGCCCGCTCGATCTCCTCGTCCGGCGCCCCGGTGGCCAGCGCCACGATGCGGCGCGAGCGGGCGCGCAGCTTCTCGTTGGAGGCGCGCACGTCGACCATCAGGTTCCCGTACGTCTTGCCCAGCCGGATCATGGTGATCGTCGACAGCATGTTCAGGACGAGCTTCTGCGCCGTGCCCGCCTTCAGCCGGGTCGAGCCGGTGAGGAGCTCGGGACCGGCCACGATCTCGATGCCGTGCTCGGCGGCGGCGGCCAGCGCGCTGTGCGCGTTGCAGGCCAGGCCGATCGTCAACGCGCCCCGCGCGCGGGCGTGTTCGACCGCTCCGATCGCGTACGGGGTCCGCCCGGAGGCGGAGATGCCGACCACCGTGTCGTCGGCGGTCAGGCCCAGGGCGTCCAGCGCCTCCACGGCCAGTTCCCTGGAGTCCTCCGCGCCCTCGACCGACGTCACCATCGCCTCACGGCCGCCCGCGATCAGCCCGACGACCTGGGCCGGGTCGGTGTTGAAGGTGGGCGGGCACTCGGAGGCGTCCAGCACCCCGAGCCGCCCGGCCGTGCCCGCGCCCGCGTAGATCAGCCGGCCGCCGCGCGCCATCCGCTCGGCCACCGCGTCGATCGCGGCGGCGATCTGCGGCAGCCGCTCGGCGACGGCGGCGGGCACGGCGGTGTCCTCGGCGTTCATCAGCCGGGCGATCTCCAGCGTGGGCAGCCGGTCGATCTCGGACAGCTCGGGACGGAACGCCTCGGTCGTCAGCGACTCCAGCTCGGCGCGCAGCCGGCCGTAGGGCGAGGGGGAGTGGGAGGTGGAGGTCATGAGGGGTGGCTCTCTCCGTGCGTGCGGTGCGGGTGCGGGTGCGGTGAGGGTGCGCCGGAGCGGCGGTGCGGGCGGTGCCGGTGGGCTCGGCGGTATGGACGGTGGTGGTGCCGTCCGTCCCGGCCGCGAGGCCGGTCCGGGCCGGATGTGCGGCCCGGAGGGGGCGGCCCGGAGCGGGCGGGGCGGGAGCAGGGCGGTCGGAGCGGGGCTCGCAGCGGACGGTCAGGAGCGCTGGGATCCGCCGCGTGGGCTGTGCCGGTGCGCCAGGGCCTCGTAGGACGCCGCGAGCGCGGGCGCCGCCGTCTCGTACGTCCGCTGCGCCACACCGACGAACAGGCAGTCCACGACCAGCAGTTGACTGGTCCGGGAGGACATCGCGGCCGGGCGCAGCTCGCTCTCCCGGGAGGTGGCGGTGGTCAGCACGTGGTCGGCGTACTGGCTGACGGGCGCGTCGGGGCGGCCGGTGATGGCGACGGTGGTCGCACCGCGCTCGAAGGCCACCCGCAGCGGCTCGATCACGTCGCCCGTCGAACCCGAATGGGTGATCGCGATGGCCACGTCGCCCGAACGCAGCTGCACCGCGTTGGTGACGGCCAGGTGCGGGTCGCTGTGGGCGTGCGCTATCAGCCCTATGCGCAGCAGCTTCTGGGTGAGGTCCTGGGCGACCAGGCCGGAGGCGCCGATGCCGTACACATCGGTGCGGCGGGCACCGGCCAGGGCGGCGACGGCCGCGCCGAGCTGGACCGTGTCCAGTCCGGCGGCGGTGTCGGCGAGGGTCTGCTGCTCCTCGTAGGCCAGTTTGGCGACGACGTCGGCGATGGGGTCGTCCACCGCGATGTCGGTCGTGATGGCGGGGGCGCGGCCGGACTGCTGCTGGGCGGCGAGGCCCGCGAGCGCGAGGCGCAGATCGCGGTAGCCGGGGTAGCCGAGCAGCCGGGCGGTCCGTACGACGGTGGCCTCGCTGGTGCCGGTCAGCTCGGCGAGACCGGTGACGGTCAGGGCGGCGCAGCCGGCCGGGTCGTTCGCCACGGCCTCCGCGACGCGCTGCATGGAGCGGGTCATGGACGGCGCGAGCGTGCGCACCTTGGCGGCGAGGGCGGCGGGCGCGGGCGGGGCCAGGCCCGCGGGGGTGCCCGAGCCTGCGAAAATTTCCTTCACGTCCTGGGTCACATATGAAAGATATTTTCTGTCCGGTGTGCGGTCAAGAGTGCGCGACGGCGCACCCGCGCACGCCGACGGTCCGGATGCGCACAATGGAGCCATGGAATCCCTCAGCCCCCTGGAGCAGGCCCTGCACGCCGCGCGCGCCCTGGTCCTCGCCGATCTGGTCGCCGGTGAGGTCGCCGACGCGGACGTCGTCTCGCTGGTGGAGGAGTCCGTCGTACAGCGCCGCTGGTGGGTGGAGCAGTGGCCGGACGGCTCCCGGTACGTGGCCGGGCTGGTCGCGCAGGACGTCCAGGACGCCCTGCTGGAGCGGTACGGCCGCTGGCCGCTGTGCCCGGTGTGCGGCTACGGCGACCCGCACGCCCTGGACGTCGAACCCGAACTCGGCCCCGACCCGCACTGGGTGTGCGCGCAGGCGGGCGTGAAGGTCGCGCCGGTGGGCGCACTGGCCCGCGCGTTCGGCGGGAAGCCGTCGTCGTGACCGTCTACATCGACCCGCCGTCCTGGCCCGGCCACGGCCGTCTGTGGTCGCACCTGGTCAGCGACGACTCCTACGCCGAACTGCACCGCTTCGCCGCCGCCCTGGGCGTGCCCGGACGCGCCTTCGAGCGCGACCACTACGACCTGCCCGCCCACCGCTACCCGGACGCGGTGGCCGCCGGAGCCGTCGAGGTCGGCAGCCGCGAGGTGGTGCGGCTGCTGCACGCCTCGGGACTGCGGCGGCGCAAGCGGCACGGCCCCGCCTGAGCCGCGGCCCCCACCGGGCGGCGGCCGTCAGCGGGCCGCGGGCACCGGGCTGTGCACGGTGCAGGTACGGCCCTTGCCGTCCGGCCGGGTCCCGCACGCCCAGGCTTTCTGGGCGCCGCTCAGTTCGGTCATCGGGGAGTACACGTCGTTGCCCCAGTGCACCGGGCTGGCCTCGCTGGTGCCCCCGGAGTTGTTCACGTCGACGACCGCCCTGGGCTTCGCGTAGGTGATCCGCCCCCAGGCCGCGCCGCACGCCCTGCTGTAGCGGAGTTCGATCACCATCTCCTCGTTGCGGATCAGGGCGAGCGTCTGCCCGTCCCGGGAACACCCCATGGCTGCCGGGTCCTTGGCCGTGCAGCCGGCCCGGGTGCAGCCGACCGGGTCGGCGTACGCGGACATGGCGGTGTCGGCCGTACTGCCGCTGTCCGTCCTGCCGCCCGAGCGGTCCGTGGCGTAGTGGACGGCCGCGAAGGCCCCGGCCGCCAGCACCGCGCACGCCGCGGCCACGGCACCGATCAGCCGCGCCGACCGCCACCGCCGGGGCCCGCGGACGGAGTCCGCGACGGGGAGGGAGTCCGCGACGGGGAGGGAGTCCGCGACGGGGAGGGAGGCCGGTGCGCCCGCTGCCTCCGGCCCGGCCGTCCCGGGCTCCGTACCCGTCTCGGTCCCCGCCGACTCCCCTTCCCCCTCGGTGAGTTCCCCTTCCGGGCCCGACCCGACCGCGGAGCGCAGCAGTTCGGCCCGGTCCCACAGCTCCAGCAGCGGACCCGCGTCCGTGCGCACGGCCTCGGCGAAGCTCTCCACCGCGCCGCGGGGCGGGAACTGCTTCCCGTTGATCCACCGTTCCCAGGACGACTTCGAGTAGTGGGTGAGGGCGCCGATCCGGACGTAGCTGAGCCCCGACCGCTGCTTCAGCGACAGCAGTTCCGCGTGCAGCGCGGCTGCGGGATCCGGCGGAGACGGGGATACGGGGAGATCTCTGTCGCTCTCGCTCACTGTGGGCCCATTCGCTGATGGACCACCTGGACGGACCGAAGACACAGCGGCGGACCGGCGCCCCCGCCGGTCCGTTGATGGAACTGCCCCCCGAACCAGCCCCGGTGCTCCGGTCCTGAAATTCGAGAGGAAGCATACTGCCGCCGCGACACGCCGCCTCGGCGGCTCGCGTCGCGGCGGCGGGACGCGCGCCCCGCACGCCGCGGTTCAGCGTGCGGGGCACGGCCTTGACGGCGTCGCCCGGGCCGCCTCCGGTGACGGCCGGAGGCGCGGTCAGGCTCCGGCGGGCGAGACGATCGCGTAGGCGCCGCGCGTGGCCGGGACGAAGTGGCGGCGCATCACCTGGTCGTCGGAGTTGCCCTCGATGGTGTCGACGGTGCCGTCCGCGTTGGCCTTCTCGATGATGCCGACGTGCACGCTGGTGCTGGTGTTCTGCGGGCCGGAACCGAAGACGATGGCGTCACCGGGCTGCGGGTCGCTCAGACCGCTGTGCAGCGTGCCGTGGTTGCGTCCGTAGTAGTAGAAGTCGCCGCTGAAGGCGGTGCTGAAGCTGATCCCGGCCTGCCGCCAGGTCCAGCTGGCGAACAGCGCGCACCACGCCTCGCACGGGCCGTACGGGTTGCAGTTGGCGCCCCACTCGTGCACGCCGAGCTGGGAGCGGGCGGCCTGGACGATCTTGTCCCGGGCGCTGCCGGACAGCGGGGGGACGGTGGGCGTGCCGCCGCTCTCGCCCCCGGGGCTGCCACCGCCCAGCTCGCGGGCGATGCCCATGGACGCCATGGTCACGGGCCCGGCGATGCCGTCGGCGTCCAGGCCGTGTGCGCTCTGGTAGGTCTTGACCGCGTTGAGGGTGGCGGTGCCGTAGTCGCCGTCGGCGGGGGTGCCTGCCTTGCTCTGCACCTGCTGCACCTTCGCGGAGAGCGCGGCGTCGGTCTGCGGTCCGGCGATGCCGTCGACGGACAGCGCGTTGTCGCTCTGGAAGGACAGCACCGCGTCCTTGGTGGCGGGGCCGTAGATCCCGTCGACGCCGTTCGCGGCCAGATAGCCGAGGCCCGCCAGGTTGCGCTGGAGCAGCTTGGTGTCCGCGCTGGTGCCGGTGCCGCTGGAGGTGATGCGGTCGATGTTCATCGCGCCCATGGTCAGGGGCCCGGCGATGCCGTCGGCGTCCAGGCCGTGCGCGCT
The DNA here is from genome assembly GCF_000373685.1 of Streptomyces sp. PsTaAH-124. Lineage (NCBI taxonomy): Bacteria > Bacillati > Actinomycetota > Actinomycetes > Kitasatosporales > Streptomycetaceae > Streptomyces > Streptomyces sp. PsTaAH-124. The sequence continues at coordinate 50,375 of NZ_KB892167.1, forward strand.
CTGGTAGGTCCTGACCGCGTTGAGGGTGGCGGTGGCGTAGTCGCCGTCGGCGGGGGTGCCTGCCTTGCTCTGCACCTGCTTCACCTTCGCGGTGAGCGCGGACAGGGTGGCGGGTCCGGCGTCGCCGTCCGCGTCCAGGCCGTTGTCGCGCTGGAAGTGGCGCACCGATTCCGTGGTCCGGCTTCCGTAGACGCCGTCGACCCCGCTGAGCGGGGCGTAGCTGAGGCCGGCCAGGTCGCGTTGGAGCAGGCGTACGTCGGTCGCCGCGTGGGCCTGCCCCGCCGTCGGGCCGAGCAGCAGTCCGGCCAGGACCGCGGCGAGGGCGAGCACCAGCGCGGCGGCGCGGGCGCCGCCCGCCTGTCCGGGTGCGCGGAGGATCGTTGTGGGCACGGGAACTCTCTCCCTGAAGTCCCGGGACGGGCCCGGGTGGGACGGACGAAGGAGTGGGGGGTGCCGGCCGGCGACCCCCATCCTTGGCCACGGCAGCACCGTCCCACCAGTGCGAACGGCGTCCTGGGACGTCATCTGGGACGCGTCCCGCCGCTGACCCGCGGGGCCGCCCGCGACCGGTGCGAGCGGACCGCCCCCGCGTGGGCCGGACGGCCCGTCACCCGTCGCCCCTCCTGTGGAACAGCCCTGACGACAGCGGGCGGTGACCAGGTGTCATGAACCTCGTCGCCGCCCGCAGGAGCGCGCGAGGCGTGCGAGACGCGCGAGACGCTCGCCCCGCACGGCCTTCCCGGCCGCACGCCCGTACGCCCTTACCTCCGCACGCCCGTGTGTTTTTACGTCCCGCACGGCCTTGCGCCCTGACGTCAGTCCTCGGGCCCCCGATCCCCGGACACCGCGCGCTCGCCGGACGCGCTCGGCGGCTGCTCGGTCAGGGCAGCAGTTCGAAGCCGAGCAGGCCGTCCGCGTCCTGGGCGGGCAGGTATCCGGCGCGGGTCACCACCCGCTGCGAGGGCCCGTTGTCCGGCTCGATCAGCGCGATCAGCCGCCGTACGCCGTCACGCGCCAGCGCCCACGCCGACAGCGCACGCAACGCCTCGGTGGCGTAGCCCCGGCCGCGGGCGGAGGGCGCGAGGTCGTAGCCGACCTCCGCGCAGCCGTCCTCGTCGGGCGCGCCGTGGAAGCCCATGCCGCCGACCGCGCGCCCGTCCTCGCGCCGCACCAGCACGAACAGGCCCCACTCGGCCCGGTGCACCCCGCTCTCGTACGCCTTCACGGTCATCCCGGCGGCCTCGCGCGTCCCGCGCCACGGGCCGTCCTCGACCCAGCGGAACCCGCCGTCGCCACCGGCGGCCAGATCCCGCGCGGCGGCGGGGACGACGCTGCGCAGGACGAGGCGGTCGGCGGCGACCTCGGGCGGATTGACCCAGCGCCACCCGGACACCGGCGCGCGGCCGGGCAGTTCGCCGCGGCCGGTGGCCCACAGCAGCGTCGGCCAGGGGGCATCGGCGGGCCGCACGTGCGGGAAGAGGCGTTCGAGCACGCCCGCGGCCAGTTCGGCGGGCGGCTCGTAGGAGAGGCCCAGACCGGCGGTGATGTCATGGGTGTGCAGCAGCATCTCGGCCACCGCCATCGCGGTGAAGCCCTCGCGGTCCGCGCCGCGGAAGGGGTACGGGTGGAAGGCGCGCACATCGGCCGGGGTGGTGCGGACGGTGGCGGCGAGCAGCGCGCCGGTCGTCACGATCACGTCCAGCACGTCCGCGTTGCCGGTCCCCTCGTCGAGGGTGATCTCGAACGGGACGTACGCGCTGCCCGCCCGCCCGGCCAACTGCCCGGCGTAGGCGAGGAGATCGCCCGCCACATGCTCCGCCGTCTGCCGGCAGTCCCACTCCAGCCGTCCGGCGGGCACGCCGTCCCACTCGCGGTCCACCGCCGTGCGCAGCACCGCGACGGCGTCGGCGACGGCCCGCTCCACCTGTTCCCCACCCCATGGCTCCATGGGCGCAGGGTAGGGGCGGCGACGCCCTCAGAGCGACAGCATTTCCAGCTCCGAGGCGAGGTTGTAGCGGGCCGTCGCCTCCCAGTGCCGCTGGCCGTAGGGGGTGCGGAACAGCAGCGGCCGGCCGAGGAGGCGGCGCAGGATCGCGGCCCGGCCCTCGCGGAAGGCGTCGGCGGGCACGAAGTGGTACTCCTCGCGGACGGCGGCCGTGTAGGCGGCGTACGCGGACGGGGGCGCGGCCAGGACCGCCAGGTCGGCGTCGCACAGGACCTGGCCGTCGCGGTCGTCGGCGGCCGGGTCGTGGGCGGTGGTCAGCCGCACCAGCCGGGCCACTTCCGCCGTCGTCCCGGCCGGCACCCCGGCCTCCGTCAGCGCCCGCTCGGCCAGCCGGGCGGAGCGCTCCTCGTTCTCGGACCGCTCGGGCAGGTAGACCGCGTCGTGGAACCACGCGGCCAGCCGCACCGTGTCCGGTGCGGCGGCGTACTCCTCCAGCACGTCGACGTGGTCCAGGACCGCGTCGAGGTGGGTCAGTGTGTGGTAGCGCCGCTGCGGCTCGCGCCAGCGGGCGATCAGACGGTCGGCGTACGGGACGGGGTCCGGCCCGCCGGCGGGGCCGCGGGCCCCTTCCAGGGCGCGGGCCCACCGGATGCGCAGGGCTTCGGTGTCGACGTGATCGGCCATGCGCTCATTCTCCCGTCGCGGGACCGGCCGTAACCCCTAGCGTGGGGACCATGACTTCTGCTGACCTGCACGAGGTACGCGATCCGCACCTGCCCGGACGGCTGCTCGCCATGGAACGTGACGCGCTGATCCCGCTGCTGCGGGCGCGGTCGGCGGCGGACTTCGCGCTGCCGACCGCCGCGTGTCCGGGCTGGACGGTGCGCGATGTGCTCGCGCACTGCTCCGCCGCGCTGACCAGGGTGGTGGAGAATCGTTTCGAGGAGGGCGTGTTCTCGCCAGAGTGCAATGAGCGGGACATCGCGGAGCGGGCGGAGTGGACGGACGGCCGGGTGGTGGACGAACTGGAACGCGGCATGACGGAGGCGGGTGCGGTGATCGCCCGGTCCGACGGGGCGCTGGACGGGCTCGCGCTGGGCGAATGGGTGCACGCCGGTGATGTGCGCGAGACCTTCGGTGCGCCGGGCGCGTACGCCGGAGCCGCCCTGTCCTGCGCGCTTCCGCTGCTCGCCCGGGTCACCCGGATCAAGCGCCGGCTGCCGCTGCACGCCGATCTGGACGACGTCGACGAGCCGCTGCGCCTCGGTGACGTGCGCGCCGCGCGTCCCCCGGCCCGCTACATCGGGGACGCGGCCACCCTGGTCCGGCTCTGCACCGGCCGCCCGCTGCCCGCCTCGGGCTACGAGCTGGCGGGCGCGGAACAGGCCGAGCTGAACATCTTCGGGTGACCGGTTCTGCGCCGGGGCCGCCATCCGGCGTACCCTGATATTGGACTAGACCTGTCAAGCCCCAGGGGAAACCGAGGAAAGGGGTCCTATGAGCATGCGTGCAGTCCTGGAGGTGATCGCCCTCGACGCCGAGGACGCGGTCGCCGCCCAGGCCGGAGGCGCGGACCGCCTCGAGCTGGTCACCGACATGGCGGCCGACGGGCTGACCCCGCCGGTGGCCACCGTCGCCGCGATCCGCGCCGCCGTCGACATCCCGCTGCGCGTGATGGTGCGGCTCGCGGACGGCTTCTCCTCGGGCGGGGCCGGGGGCGTGGACAGGCTGGCCGAGGTGGTCGGCGACATGCGGGCCGCGGGCGCCGGGGAGTTCGTGTTCGGGTTCCTCGACGGGGACGGCCTGGTGGACATGGCGGCCGTGGAACGCGTGGTCACCGCGCTGGACGGCTGCCCGTGGACCTTCCACCGGGCCATCGACAGCTCCGCCGACCGCGACGCCGTGCGCAAGCAGCTGGACGGACTGCCCGGCCTGGACACGTACCTGACCGCGGGCGCGGCGGGCGGCGTGGACGAGGGCCTGCCCACCCTGGTCGCCGAGGCGGCCCGCGGCGGGGAGCCCGGCTACGAGCAGCGGATCATGGTCGGCGGCGGGCTGCGCCTGGAGCACGTGCCGCCGCTGCGCACCGCCGGGATCGACGCCTTCCACATCGGCGGCGCCGCCCGGTCCGGCGGCTGGTCCGGCGCGGTCTGCGCCGACGCGGTCGCCCAGTGGCGCTCGGTCCTCGACGGCCTGAGCGCGCAGCAGCTCGCGGTCTGAACGGCGGACCGGCGCGGCGCGGGGCGCTCCGCGCGGGGGCGGGACGCCACGTGTGCACGGCGGCGCGGGCCGCGCCCTTGTCCGGTGCGGCCCGCGCCGTCGTGCTGCCGGGGCCCGGCGCGGCCGCCGGGCGGCTCAGACCAGCTGCCGCGGGAGCGGTGCCGTGTGGGTGACGATCAGACCGGAGACGGCACGGGTGAGCGCCACGTACAGGCGGCGCAGGCCGGTCCGCTCGTCCGGTTCGCCGTCCACCACGGCCTGCGGGTCGTCCAGGACCACGTAGTCGTACTCCAGGCCCTTGGCGAGGGACGCCGGGACCAGGGTGAGCCGGGTCTCGGCCGTCGTCTCCTCACCGGGGGAGAGGTGGGTCAGACCCGCCGCCGCGAGGGCCTCGGCCAGCGCGGGGATCCGGGCGTCGGCCGCGATCAGACCGGTCGAGCCCTCGTGGCGCAGCAGCTCCTCGCAGGCGGCGACCACGTCGGTGTCCCCCTCAGCCGCCCGGATCCGGAAGAAGCCCGGGTTCTCGCGGACCGAGGCGACCGGGGTGAGGCCCGGCGCGATGTGCGGCAGCAGCCGGGAGGCGTACGTGATGACGTCCGTCGGCACGCGGAAACCGGCCGTCAGCTCCTCGATCACGCCCTCGCTCTTGCCGAGGTGGGCCAGCGCCTCCTCCCAGGTGCGGGTCGCCCACGGGGTGGTGCCCTGCGCCAGGTCGCCCAGCACGGTCGCCGAACCGGTGGTGCAGCGGCGGCCGACCGCGCGGTACTGCATGGGGGACAGGTCCTGCGCCTCGTCCAGGACCACGTGCCCCAGGGAATGGGTGCGCTCCACCAGATCGGTGGCCTCGTCGATCAGCACGGTGTCGGCCGCCGACCACCTGGCCGACTTCACCGACCGCACCGGCTTCGCCCACAGGATCGTCTTCTGTTCCTCCTCGGTGAGGATCCCCTCGGCGTGCGCGGCCAGGAAGTCCGCGTCCGTGAGCAGCCGCAGCACCAGTTTCGCCGGGTCGACGGGCGGCCAGACGGCCTTGACGGCGGCCTTCACCGCCGTGTTGCGGGCCACGGTGTCCTGCACCCGGTCGTCGGGCGCCTCGCCCGCCCGCTCCATCTGCACCAGCACGGCGTGCGCGACGCGCTGCGGCAGGGCCTCGCGGGCGGCGCCGTAGCGGATGCCCCGGTCCAGCAGCTCCTTGACGATCTCCTCCAGCTCGTACGCCGCGACGCGCCACCGGCGGGAGCCGCGGACCACCACGACCGGCTCGGTGGGCAGCGTGACGTGCGAGTACAGCGCCCGGCGCAGCACCTCCGCCATCCGCGCGTCGCCCTTGACCAGCGCCGCCGCCGCGTCGTCCGTGCCGCGCACCTCGGCGTGGGCCACCAGGTCGTCCACGGTCGCCTGCTGCACGGCCAGCTCGCCCAGGGCCGGAAGCACCTGCTCGATGTAGTGCAGGAAGGAGCGGTTCGGGCCGATGACGAGGGTGCCGGTGCGGGCCAGGCGGTCGCGGTGGGCGTAGAGGAGGAAGGCGACCCGGTGCAGGCCGACGGCGGTCTTCCCGGTGCCGGGGCCGCCCTGGACGCAGACGGTGCCGGACAGGCCGGAGCGCACGATCTCGTCCTGCTCGGGCTGGATGGTGGCCACGATGTCGCGCATGGGACCGACGCGCGGGCGTTCGATCTCCTGCTGGAGCAGCTTGCTGGTGACCGTGGCCCCCGCCGGGTCGGCCGGGTCGGACAGGTGCTCGTCCTCGTAGGCCGTGAGGTCACCGCCGGTGTAGCCGAAGCGGCGGCGCAGGGCGACGTCCATCGGATCCTTCTTCGACGCCCGGTAGAACGGCTGCGAGACGGGCGCGCGCCAGTCGATGACCATCGGGTCGCCCTCGGTGTCGTGCACATGCCGCCGCCCGATGTAGAAGCGCTCGCCCTCCGCCCCTTCTGCCTGGTCGGCGCCCGGGGCGTGCAGGTAGTCGAGGCGGCCGAAGAAGAGGGGGGTGTCGCTCAGGTCGGCCAGTGCCTTGATGCGCTCGTCGATCTGGCGGGCGAGCACCTCGGCGTTGACCCAGTTCGCGCTGACGTCGCGGATGTCGAGCGACTCGACGTCCGCGCGCATGGTCCGCAGGGCGGCGCGGGAGGCGGCCAGATGGGACCGCTCGCGGCCGAGCGGATCGTCCGCGGCGGGCGCGGGCGCGGGCGCGGTGGCAGCGGTGGAGGCCGCGGGGGTGCCGGTGGGACGTGCGGCGGGGTCGGTGGGCGTGGACGACGACAAGGCGGTGCCTCCGGAGGACCTGCGGGGACGGGCGGCGCGGTGCGCGCTGCGCGGCGCCGTGCGGCGGGGCGCGGGCACGCGGGATCTGCCGGCCGGTTTCCGTCCGGCCGACGGCACTCCGTGGGGAGGCGGGCAAGGGCGGAGAGTCTAGTGCGCCGGGTGCGGGGGAGGCCAACCGTTTTCCCGCCGGGCGGCCGGGTCCCGGTCCGCCGCCCCGCTCCCGGTCCTGTTGTGTCCGGTTTGTCGGGTGACCCCTAGGGGGAATCGCCCGTCCGGTGTAGGGGGTGTGCTCCCTCCAGAGGGGTACGCGGAGGGCAAGAAGGTTGGCTCCGCAGACCGATGCCGACCACGCCCTCCGAGATCCACCATTGAGTCATGAGTGCAGCGACCATCCATCCGGCCCCCGCCGCTCGCCCGGCCGGCGCCACGGCTGTCCGGGGCAGCCACCACCACCGCCTGGGCGACGCCCTGCACGCCGTGAAGGTGTACGCGGGCGCGGCGTTCGACGTGATCATCCTCGGGGAGTACGGCGAGGAAGCGGGCATACGCCACAAGTGACCTACTAGGGTCGGTCCGTGACAGAACGGACGGTGGCCCTCCGGTCACACACGGCGGCTGCTCCGGCCCTCCTCGCCGCCTCCTTCCTCGCCCTGGCGGTCCTGTTCGCCCATCTGCGGCTGCCGATGCCCGACGCGCTGGTGTACCGGGCCGAGGGCGCGGCCGTCCTGCACGGCCGCGATCTGTACGGCTTCGCGGTCACCGCCGGGCGCCTGCCCGCCACCTATCCGCCCTTCGCGGCCGTGCTGTTCGTCCCCACGGCCCTGCTGCCCGCCCCGGTGCTGAAGCTGGTCTTCCTCGCGGGCAACGCGCTGCTGCTGGGCAAGCTGGTCCAGCTGTCCGCGCGGCTCGCGGGCCGGGCGGCCGGGTGGCCGCTGCTGTGCACCGCGACCGCGCTCGCCCTGTGGTGCGAACCGGTCTTCCAGACCTTCCGCTACGGCCAGATCAACCTCGCCCTGGCCTGCCTCGTGCTGTGGGACCTGACCCGGCCGCCCGGAGCGCGCGGCCGGGGCGCCGCGATCGGCCTCGCGGCCGGCATCAAGCTCACCCCCGGCCTCTTCGTCGTCCATCTGCTGCTGCGCGGACGCGGACGCGAGGCGGCCACCGCGACGGCGGCCTTCGCCGCGACCGTCGTCGTGGGCCTGCTCGCCCAGCCCGGCGCGAGCGTCGCCTACTGGACCCGCCATGTCTTCGAGACCGACCGAGTGGGGAAGCTGTGGATCGTCGACAACCAGTCCCTCCAAGGGCTGATCGCCCGCCTGCTGCGGGACCCGGAGCCCGGCCTCGCCTGGCTGCTGCCGGACCTCGCGGTGGCCGCCGCCGGACTCTGGCTCGTCCGGCGGGCGCCCCGGGAGCGGTGGGCCGTGCTGCTCACCGCCTTCACCGCGCTGCTGGTCTCCCCGATCAGCTGGTCCCACCACTGGGTGTGGTGCGTCCCCCTGGCCGCCGTGCTGCTGGCCGAGGGGCACCGCGGCGCGGCGGCGCTCACCGCGCTCTGCTTCACGGCCCGCACCCTGTGGCTGGTGCCGCACGCGGGCGAGCTGGATCTGCGCCTGCCGTGGTGGCAGCAGCCCCTGGCCTCGCCCTACGTGCTGCTGGGCCTTGCCCTGCTCGCGGCGGCCGCCCTCCCGCGCCGCCCGGGACGGACGCGCGATGACCCCGTCCCGGTCAGCCTTCCTCCGCCAGCAGCTCGTCCGCGTCCATGATCCGGTAGGCGTAGCCCTGCTCGGCCAGGAAGCGCTGGCGGTGCGCCGCGAAGTCCTGGTCGATGGTGTCGCGGGCGACCACCGAGTAGAAGTGCGCCTGGTGGCCGTCGGCCTTGGGCCGCAGCACCCGGCCCAGGCGCTGCGCCTCCTCCTGGCGGGAGCCGAAGGTGCCCGAGACCTGGATCGCGACCGTCGCCTCCGGCAGGTCGACGGAGAAGTTCGCCACCTTCGACACCACGAGCACCGTGATCTCGCCCGCGCGGAAGGCGTCGAAGAGCTTCTCCCGCTGCGCGTTGGACGTCTCGCCCTTGATGACCGGGGCGTCCAGATGCTCGCCCAGCTCGTCGAGCTGGTCGATGTACTGGCCGATCACCAGCACCTGCTGCCCGGCGAAGCGGCGCACGATCGCCTCCGTGACCTTCCGCTTGGTCGCGGTGGTCGCACAGAAGCGGTACTTCTCCTCGGTCTCGGCGGTGGCGTAGGCCAGCCGCTCGGAGTCGGTGAGGTTCACCCGGACCTCGACGCAGTCGGCGGGCGCGATGTAGCCCTGCGCCTCGATCTCCTTCCACGGCGCGTCGAACCGCTTGGGCCCGATCAGCGAGAAGACGTCGGACTCCCGGCCGTCCTCGCGCACCAGCGTCGCGGTCAGCCCGAGCCGCCGCCGCGCCTGGAGGTCGGCGGTGAACTTGAAGACCGGCGCGGGCAGCAGGTGCACCTCGTCGTAGACGATCAGCCCCCAGTCCCGGGAGTCGAACAGCTCCAGGTGCGGGTAGACGCCCTTCCGCCGGGTGGTCAGCACCTGGTAGGTGGCGATGGTGACCGGCCGGATCTCCTTCTTCGTCCCGCTGTACTCGCCGATCTCGTCCTCGGTCAGCGAGGTCCGCTTCACCAGCTCGTGCTTCCACTGCCGGGCGGAGACGGTGTTGGTGACGAGGATCAGCGTGGTCGACCGGGCCTGCGCCATCGCACCGGCGCCGACCAGGGTCTTGCCCGCCCCGCAGGGCAGCACCACCACTCCGCTGCCGCCGTGCCAGAAGTTCTCCACGGCCTGCTTCTGGTAGGGCCGGAGCGCCCAGCCGTCCTCGGCCAGCTCGATCGGGTGCGCCTCGCCGTCGACGTACCCGGCCAGGTCCTCGGCGGGCCAGCCCAGCTTCAGCAGCGTCTGCTTGATCTGCCCGCGCTCGGAGGGGTGCACGGCCACGGTGTCCGGGTCGATGCGCGCCCCGACCAGCGGGGCGATCCGCTTGGACTTCAGCACCTCCTCCAGCACCGGCCGGTCCGTCGTGGTCAGCACCAGCCCGTGCGCCGGGTGCTTGCTGAGGGTCAGCCGCCCGTACCGGTCCATCGTCTCGGCGATGTCCACCAGCAGCGCGTGCGGCACCGGGTAGCGGCTGTACTGCACCAGCGCGTCCACGACCTGCTCGGCGTCGTGCCCCGCCGCGCGCGCGTTCCACAGCCCCAGCGGCGTCACCCGGTAGGTGTGGATGTGCTCGGGCGCCCGCTCCAGCTCGGCGAACGGAGCGATGACACGACGGCAGTCGTCGGCCTGCTCGTGGTCGACCTCCAGGAGCAGGGTCTTGTCGGACTGGACGATCAACGGACCATTCACGCGCGGCACCCTTTCGCTGACGCGGCCGGACGGCTCGGCCAACACTCCAGTGTGCACCACCGCCCGCGCGGCCCGGCCGTGCCGCGGAGGGCGGGCCCGGGGCGGCCCGCGCCCGCCCGCCGCGGGAGCGGATCACACCTGCCGGGCGCCCGGACGGCGGGGGGCGACGGTGAAGGCGGCGGCGGTGGAGACCGGGGAGCCGGGCGCGGTCACGTAGTCCGTGACGTGGTACTCCGCCCGCAGCTCGTCATGGCTCAGATGCAGCGTGGTGTAGCCGCGCTGCGCGTTGTGCCACTTCAGATGCGGGTTGACGCCCTCGGCCAGCCAGTTGGCGCCGACCTGGTCGGAGGCCGAGCCGTTCTTGCCCGAGGTGACCGACGTACCGGCGAACTCGGTGGCCACCACCGGCGAGGACGGGTCGTCGAAGTCGAGCTTGAGGTCGGCGACGACGCTGCGGTGGATGTCACCGGTGAGGACGACCGTGTTGCGCACACCGCGCTCGTACAGGCCGCCCAGCAGCCGGGTCCGGGCGTCCACGTACCCGTCCCACATGTCCAGGCCGGAGGAGAGCACCGCCGGGTCCGGGTCCTGGTCGACCTGGGCGATCAGCGTCTGGTTGGCGAGCACGTTCCAGGTGGCGTGCGAGCGGGCCGCGCCGCGCAGCAGCCACGCCTCCTGCTCGGCGCCCAGCATCTGCCGGCCGGGGGCGCGCCGCTCGGCGTCGAAACCGGGCTTGGTGCCGTCGCCGCCGACCTGGTCGTCGCGGTAGGAGCGGCTGTCCAGGACGTGCAGGTCCATGACCCGCCCGAAGGTCAGCCTGCGGTACATACGGGCCCGCGCCCCGTGCGGCTTCTGCGGCAGCCGGAGCGGCTGGTGCTCGTAGTAGGCCTGGAAGGCGCCGGCCTTGCGGGCGCGGAAGGCGGCCGGGTCGCCGTCCGGGAAGCCGTCGCCGTCCACCTGGGCGACGTCACCGGCCCAGTTGTTCTCGACCTCGTGGTCGTCCCAGGTCAGCGCCCAGGCGGCGGCGGCGTGCGCGGCCTGGAGGTCGGTGTCCAGCTTGGTGAGCGCGTACCGGTTGCGGTACTCGGCCAGGGTGTACGTCTCGCGCCGGTACTGCGCGTCGAGTTCCGGCATGCCCCGCACGCCCGCGGTGGCGCCGACACCGTTCTCGTAGAGGTAGTCGCCCAGGTGCACGATCAGGTCGTGGCCGGCGTCGGCCAGGTGCCGGTAGGCCGTGTAGTAGCCCTCGTACCAGCACTGGCAGGAGACGAAGGCCATGCTGAGCCGGTCGCCGCCGCGGCCGTGCGGCGAGGCGGCGGTCCGGGCGCGGCCCGCCTGGCTGATCGCGTGCCCGGCCCGGAAGCGGTAGAAGTACTCGGTCCCCGGCCGCAGGCCGCGCACCTCCGGGTGGACGGAGTGGGCGAGTTCGGGCACGGCCCGTGCGGTCCCGGACCGCACCACGTGCCGGAACCGCTCGTCGGTGGCGACCTGCCACTGCACCGGCACCGTCCGCTCGGGCATGCCGCCGCGGCTGTCCACGGCCAGCGGGTCCGGCGCGAGCCGCGTCCACAGCACGAACCCGTCGTCGTGCGGGTCGCCGGAGGCGATGCCCAGCCGGAAGGGGTCGTCGGGGAAGCGCGGCGCCGCCCAGGCGCCCGCCGTGCTGAAGCCCGCGGTGAACAGGCCGAGCGTGGCGGCGCCCGCTCCTGCCCGGCCGAGCAGACGGCGTCTGCTGAGGTCCATGTGTCGCACCCGTCGTCAGGGGTCTGGTTGACGGGTGAACACTGGGTGCGAGGTGTTACGGGGGCCGGGCGGGCAGGGAATCGGTTCCCGGCGGGCGGGCGAACTCGCGGCCCCCGGCGCACCTGGCGCGACGTCAGGAAGGCGGGCCGGAAAGCCTGGTCGAGGCTGACTGACGTGCTCTCAGCCGGTGTCCGCCTCCAGCTCCGCCACCCCCGTGATCCGGTGCAGCGGGTAGGTGCGCACCTCGTCCGCCGTGTGGTCGTACGCGGTCACGAAGCCGCCCTCGACACGGATCGGGGCGATGACGTGCTGACCGGCGGTGCCCTCGGCGTTGACGTAGCCGATCCACAGGGCCTCCCCGGTGAGCACGGCGGCCTGCACCGTGGCCAGGGTCTCGGCCGCGGTGGTGCGGGGCAGCCCGCCGTCGGCCGTGGCCGTGGCGGACGGCTTGCGCGGCGCGGTGGACGCCAGGTCGCCCGCCCGGATCGCGCGCACCGCCGCCGACAGCAGCGTGGCGTCGGGCAGCGGCGGACCGTCGGGCACCGGTTCGGGAGCGGTGCGCGGCGGCGTCCGGTGGGAGTCGGCGCGCGCGATCAGCACATCGCCCTCGGCGGACTCGGCCGCCGGTGCGTAGCCCATCGCCCGCAGCCCCTCCAGCAGGGCGGCCGGATCGGCGGGGGTGGCCAGCACGGTCGGCGCGAGGCGGCGCAGCCGCAGCCCGGCGGACCGCTTGTCGGCCAGGATCTCGTTCAGCAGCGCGTCGTCGTCGCAGCGGACGTAGGCCGACGCCGCGCCGACCCGCAGATGCCCGTGCCGCCGGGCCACGTCGTCGATCAGGTACGCCAGCGGCTGCGGCACCGGCGTCCGGGAGTGCCGGCCGAGGAAGGCGTGCAGGTCGGCGGCGGTGCGCCCGGCGTCCAGGGCGCGCCGCACCGAGGCCGGGGTGAAGCGGTAGACCGTCGCGCCGCCCTTGGACTCCACGTCGGCGAGCACACCGAGCGTGTCCGCCAGCGGACGTCTCAGCGGGCCGGGCGCCACCGCCGTCAGATCCGCCTGGAGCAGGACATGGTCCAGCGGTTCGGGCAGCAGTGGCGCGAGCAGCCGGGCGGCGGCCTGGGCCGCGGCGGCCCGCGCGGCCTGTGCGGTGGGTGCGGCCTGTACGGACTGCCGGGCCTGCGGGGCGTCGGTGCCCCGGTGGTGGTGGACGGGCAGCTTGTCGCCGGGCCCGGTGGGCTCGGGCGCAGGGACCGCTTCCGGCGCGGGCGGCGCCCCGAGCAGCGCCCGGCCGTGCGCGGACAGCGCGCCCCGGCCGGTGACACCGAGCAGCTCCGCCTCGGACAGCGTCCACCGGGCGAGGCGTTCGCGCAGGTCGTGCTCGTGATCGCGCTGCGCCCCGCGCAGCGGGCGCTCCCAGCGCAGCCGGGCGAGCACCGAATCGGCGACCGGCGCGGTGCCCTGCGGAAGGCCCGCCAGCAGCGCCAGCACCCGGTGCCGTACCTCCGGCGCGGCCGAGCGGTCGAGCCCGGGGCCGAGCGCGGACAGCACGCGGTCCTTGGCGTCGCGCCCGCCGGCCACTCCCGGGGTCCGGGTCGCCGCCAGCCACGCCTGCGCCAGCAGCGCCCAGCGTTCGGCGGCGGGCCGCTCCCGCCACTCGTCGTACGCCGGGGTCGCCGCGTACCGCTCGTCCACGTCGCCGTCGGAGGCCAGCAGCCCGGCCGCGTAGGCGAGTTCGATCCAGAAGGCGGCCACCGGCTCGGCCACGTCCAGGGCGACGGCGGCGCGCTTGAGGTCGCGCACGCTCAGACCGCCCGCGCGCAGCACGTTCGGGCCGCCCTCGTCCCAGTCCTTCAGCAGTTCCTCGACGGTGGCCAGCGCGGTGTACGCCTGCCCGGCCGCGGTCGCGTCGACGACCTGCGCGCTGTGCGCGGCGGCGGCCTCCACGGCGGGCGGCAGCGGCTCGGGCGCCCGGTGCGCGCGTCCGGCGCGCAGATGCAGCGCCACCTCGCGCGGCAGGACGACCGTGCCGGGCGCGGTGGGCAGCAGCAGCCCCCGGTCGAGCAGCCGCCGCAGCCGGGGCGCCGGATCGGCGGTCACCTGCCCGTACGGCGGCCCCCACACCAGCCGGTCCAGCACCTCCAGGGAGTCCTCCGGCAGATCCGCGAGGAGCGCGGCCATTCGCTTCCGGTCCGCGAACAGGGCGGTGAGCGCGGCCGCCGCCGAGACCGAGTCATGGGTGGAGGGCAGCCCGGCGGCGGCCACGATCTCCTGGATGCGTCCCGGCGACATGCCCGCCGTGGCCTCCTGCACCGTCGGGCCGAGCCCGGTGGGGGAGGGGTGCTGCGCGGAGGGCGCGAGCAGTTCGCGGGCGGTGCGCACCAGGCGCAGCCGGTCGTCGTCGCCCCAGACCAGCGCCTGTTCGCGCAGGGTGGCCAGCGCGCGGGGCAGCGCGGCGGCGACGGCACCGTCCCCTTCGTCCCCGGCCATCAGCCCCAGCAGCTCGCCGTACGCCGCCGGGTCCGCCGCCACGGCCAGCGCCTCCGCCGTCTGGAGGGCGAACCGGTCCAGCCGCTCCAGCGCGCGCACCACCGAGGCCCGGGTACCGGCCCGGGTGGCGAGCTGGGTCAGGTCGGCGGGGACCGGCGTGATGAGGTCCGGGCGGCTGCGCAGGAGCGCGGTCAGGGAGGCGTCGTCCCGCGCGCGCAGGTCCTCCGCGAGCGAGCGGGGGACTGCCACCGGTTTCTCGTCGCTGCTCATCCGACCCACGGTAGCGGGTGCCCCCGGCGGCCGGGCAGGCGTCGGGCCGGTCCGGAGCACGGACGGGCGGCGGGCGGACCGCGTGCGGGGCACCGGCGGGCGGGTCGCGGCGGGCGGGTCGCGGCGGGCGGCCCCGGGAGCCGCCCGGCACGCGGTACCGTCGTGCCACGGGGTCATCGGCCAGCCGCCCCGGAGGGGTTCGTGGGGATCGAGAGCGACCAGGTCGTCTACGAGTATCTGAGCCGCGTCGGGGACGTGGCCCAGCAGCGCCAGCTGTCCTCGGCCACCCGGATGCGGCTGGTGTCGCAGCTGCGCGACGAGATCGACCGCTGCCGGGCCAGGACCGCCGTCGACAGTCCCGCCGCCGTCCGCCGCATCCTGGACCGCCTCGGCAGCCCCGACGACATCGTCACGGCGGCGGGCGGCAGCACGGGCGCCACCGGCGCCCCGGGCGCGGGCGCGGCCGCGGTCTTCGGCGCCGCTCCGGGTGCCGCGCCCGCCCCGCCGCCGCCCGCCGTACCCGTGCAGCGGGACCCCGGCCCGGCCCGGCCCACCGGGACCGCGTCCGGCCGTTCCGGCCCGTCCAGCCGGTCCGGCCGTTCCGGCGGGACCGGCGACGAAGCGGAACCGTCGCTGCTGAAGAGCCTGCGCCGGGTCGTGCCCAGGCCGCGCCCCGCCCGGCCGGACCCGGACCTGAACCCGGACCCGAATCCCGCGCCCCCGCCTCCGCCCCCGCCCGGCGGCGCGCTGCCGCCGCACCTGGCGACCGCCGACGACCTGGGCGACGCCCGGATCCGCCCCGACTGGTGGCGCGGGGAGGACAGCCCGTTCGGCCTCGGCGACGACGTGCCGGCCGGTTTCGTCGGCGGGGTGGAGATCCCCGACCTGCTCAAGGCCCCGCCGCCGCGACGGCCCGGCGGCCCGGCGGGTCCCGGCACCGCACCGGCGGACGCGGCGGACGTGGCGGACGCGGTACCGCGGGCACCGGACGCGGCGGAGGCCGTGCCGGAGAGCACACCGCGTCGGCGTTTCGGCCTGCTGCCCCGGCGGGCGGCGAAGGAGACCGCCCGCGCCCGGTGGAGCAACCCGCTGCTCCTGCTCGCCGCCGCGCTGCTGGTGGGCGGCGCGGTGACCGGCAACCTGTTCGCCCTGCTGCTCGGCTGGGTCATCGCGTACGGCTCCCGGCGGCTGACGCCGATGGAGACCAAGTGGGCCGTCCTGGGCATGCCCGGACTGGCCCTCGCCGCCGGGCTCCTGTGGCTGTGGGGCCGGGGCGAGGGCCGCTGGGGCGCCCCCATCGCCCAGGGGCAGATGAACGACGCCGTCGGCCAGACCTGGCCCTGGGTGCTGCGGACGGCGGCCGTGCTGTCGGCGCTGTTCCTGGTGTGGCGCTCGCAGCGGCGGCGCGGCTGAGGTCCTGGATCCCGGACCGGCCGCCCCGCCGCCGTCGCCCCTGGGCACAATGGCCCCATGACCTCGCGCCCGCTGACCGTCGGCTTCGACCTCGACATGACCCTCATCGACTCCCGCCCCGGCATCCACGCCTGCTACGTGGAACTGTCCGCGCGGACCGGGACGCACGTCGACGCCGACCTGGCGGTCACCCGGCTCGGGCCGCCGCTGGAGGACGAACTGGTCAACTGGTTCCCGGCCGACCGGGTCGAGGCCGTCGCGGACCTGTACCGCGAGCTGTACCCGGCGACCGCCGTCGCGCCCACGCTCGCCCTCCCGGGCGCCCGCGAGGCGGTCGTGGCCGTGCGGAAGGCGGGCGGCCGGGCGATCGTCGTCACCGCCAAGCACGAGCCGAACGCCCGGCTGCACCTGGAGCACCTGGACATCGAGCCGGACGCGGTGATCGGTGGTCTGTGGGCGGAGCGCAAGGCGGAGGCGCTGCGCGCGTACGGCGCCGGGGTGTACGTCGGCGACCACGTGGGCGACGTGCGCGGTGCCCGCGCGGCCGGTGCCCTCTCGGTGGCGGTGGCCACCGGGCCGTGCGACGAGCGGGAGCTGACGGAGGCGGGCGCGGACGTGGTCCTCGGGGCGCTCACCGCGTTCCCCGAGTGGTTCGCGGGCTGGTCCGCGGGCCGGATTCCGGACGCGCAGGCGCGCGTTTCGGCCGAGAACGAGTCCGTGGCCTGACGGTTGCCCGGTGAGTCCGTGGCCTGACGGCTACCCGGCCTCGCCGCGCGCCTGGCGGCGGCCCGCGGCGATCGACTGGAGCACCCCGGCGGCGGCGATCAGGAAGCCGACGCCCATGAGCATGCTCAGGCCGAACATATAGGTGGGGAACGGCTTCGCCCCGAAGAACAGGGGCGCCACCGTGACCATGGTGGCCAGCGTGCCGATGAAGAACACGATGGCCCCGGCCCGGATCAGCCGGTCGCCGGGGGCGGGATTCTCTTGGGTCTTGTCACGCACCCGACCAGGGTAGGCCCCCGCGCGGACGGCCCGTCGGCGGCCCGTCGACAGCCCATCGGCGACCTGGCGGAGTCCCAGCGGCAGTCCGGCGGCGGCCAGCCGGTGACCGCTCGCGCCACCGCGCGCGGGAGCGCGATCCGGGGCGTCGGGATCCGGACGGACGGCGGCCGGGAGCCGTTACGGGGCGTGGTTAAGCACGTGTTCGGCGGGGGAGAGCCCCGGTAAGGTGGTTCAACGGCAGTTCAAGGGCGTCCGGGACCGATCGAGGGAGTGTGTGCTTTGCCGACTGGCAAGGTCAAGTGGTTCAACAGCGAGAAGGGCTTCGGCTTCCTCTCCCGCGACGACGGCGGTGACGTCTTCGTCCATTCCTCGGTCCTTCCCGCCGGAGTAGACGCGCTCAAGCCGGGACAGCGCGTGGAGTTCGGCGTGGTCGCCGGGCAGCGCGGCGACCAGGCACTGACGGTGACGCTCCTGGAGCCGGCGCCCTCGGTCGCGGCGGCCCAGCGCAAGAAGCCGGACGAGCTGCTCTCCATCGTGCAGGACCTGACGACGCTCCTGGAGAGCGTCGGCCAGACCCTGGAGCGCGGCCGCTACCCCGAGAAGACCTCCGGCAAGAAGGTCGCCGGACTGCTGCGCGCGGTCGCCGACCAGCTGGACGTCTGACCCGGACGGACGTCTGACCCGGACGGTCGCCGGGGCCTGACGGACGCCGGGCCGGACGGACGCCTGAACCGGCCCGGACGGACGCCGGGGCCGGCCCGTTGCGCGTGAACCGCCGGGCCGCCTCGCAGGTCCCCGCTCAGGGGAAGGCCAGCGCGTCGGGTCCGAGGGCCGGTACCAGCCCCTCGGCCGCCGCCCGGGTGAGCAGGCCGCGGACCGCCGCGTAGCCGTCCTCGCCCAGACCCGCGGTGAACTCGTTGACGTACAGCCCGATGTGCTGGTCGGCGACGGCCGGGTCCATCTCCTGGGCGTGCTCCATGACGTACGGCCGGGACACCTCGGGGTCGTCCCAGGCGGCGCGCACGGAGGCGCGGATCGCGTCGGCGAGCCCGGTCAGCGCCGCCGCGCCCAGGGACCGCCTGGCGATGATCGCGCCGAGCGGGATGGGCAGCCCGGTGGTGTCCTCCCAGTGCTCGCCCATGTCGGCGAGCTTGTGCAGACCGTAGTTCTGGTAAGTGAAGCGGGCCTCGTGGATCACCAGACCGGCGTCGACCTTCCCGTCCCGTACCGCGGGCATGATCTCGTGGAACGGCATCACGACGATCTCGCCCACCCCGCCGGGCACGGTGTCCGCCGCCCAGAGCCGGAACAGCAGGTACGCCGTCGACCGCTCGCTCGGCACCGCGACCGTGCGCCCCTTCAGATCGGCGTCCGGCTCCCGGGTCAGCACCAGCGGCCCGCAGCCCCGGCCCAGCGCGCCGCCGCACGGCAGCAGCGCGTACTCGTCCAGGACGTAGGGCAGCACCGCGTACGACACCTTCAGCACGTCGTGCTCGCCGCGCTCGGCCATGCCGTTGGTGATGTCGATGTCGGCGAAGGTGACGTCGAGGGCGGGCGCGCCGGGGATCCGGCCGTGCGCGAGGGCGTCGAAGACGAAGGTGTCGTTGGGGCAGGGCGAGTAGGCGATCCGCACCTGCTCAGGAATCCGCGGGCTCTGCGGACTGTGCGGGCTCTGCGGGCTGTGTGGGCTCTGCGGATTCTGGGGGCTCATGGGCGTTCCAACTCTCCAGTACGGGGGCGAGCTTCCCGAAGCCCTCGGTCAGGGCCGCGAGCGCGTCGCCGATGCGCCAGGCGGCGCGGTCGCGCGTCCCGACGGGGTTGGAGACCGCGCGCAGTTCCAGCACGGGGACCGAGTGTGCTGCGGCGGCCTCGGCGACGCCGAACCCCTCCATGGCCTCGGCCAGGGCACGGGGGTGGCGGGCGCGCAGGGCGGCGGCGCGGGCGGCGGTGCCGGTCACGGTCGAGACGGTCAGCACCGTGCCCGTGGCCGCGCCGGTCGCGGACGCGGCGGCCCGTACGAGTGATTCGGGGGGACGGTGGGTGACGGTGCCGAAGCCGAGGTCGGTCACCGGCAGGAAGCCGTCGGCGGTCTCGGCGCCCAGGTCGGCGGCGGTGATCTCGTCGGCGAGGACGAGCGAGCCGACGGGCGCGCCGGGCAGCCGGGGACGGCGGGGAGAGCCGGGAGAGCCGGGAGAGCCGGGACGGCCGGGAAGGTCTGTCGCCGCGGGGGCGAAGCCGCCCGCGATGCCGGCGCAGACGACCAGGCCGTACGGGGCGCCCGCGAGCGCGGCGGCGGTGAGGGCGGTGGCGGTGGACGCGGCGGCGAGGGCGGGGCCGACGCCGGCGGCGATCAGGTCGAGGCCGGTGCCGGGACCGCCGAGGCGGTGCACGGCCACCCCGGGCAGCGGCACCTCGCGGGGCGGCCCGGCGGACGCGAACGCCCGCGCCACCGCGTCCCGTTCGGCCGGGACCGCGGTGGCGACGAGTACGCGTACGGAGGACGTGTCAGGAGTCCTTCTCGAGCTTGAAGGACCACACACCGGTCACGTCCTTGTCGCCCTCCTTGACGGCGATCCAGGTCGAGTTGCCGCTGGCGCCGTACTGGGCGTTGAAGAACACGCTGCCCGGGATGGTGCGGTACGACTTCTTGCTGGAGTCGGTCAGCGGCTGACCGTTCATCAGGATGGTCCAGCCCTTGTCCGCGATGTCCGGGTCGACACCGAAGCGGACGGTCTCGTCGGGGTCGACCTTGATCGACTTGTCCGACTTCAGGCACTTCGGCAGGTCGGCGGTCTTGATCGCCTTGCCGTCGTTGTAGCAGGTCGCCTCCGAGTGCACCGAGTCGTCGCCCACGGTGATCGTGGCCATCGGCGTCGGCTTGTCGCAGGCCGTCAGGAGAAGCAGTCCGGCGGAAACGGCGCCGGCAGCGGCGACGGCGCGGCGGCGTCGCACGGCGGATTGCAGCGAGGTCATGGCGGAAGGCTATCGGGCACGTCCAGCCCTCCGGCCACGCGGGGGTGCGGCGTGCGCCCGAACGGCCCCCCGGGGCACGCCCCGACCACCCGCGGGCCGCTCCCGCACCGCGGCGCGGCGCACCGCGCGTCGGCCTGCCCTCCCGTGGCTGCGGTGGCCGTGGCGCGGGCCCTCAGGCCGGTGCCCCGGGGCGGTCCGGCGCGCCGCCGCGGCGGGCGGAGGCCAGCAGGCCCCGGGCCGTGGGCAGCCAGCCGCACGCGACGATCGCGGCGCCCACGGACAGGCCCAGCACGCCGTTGAGAGGCAGCACGATGCCGATCGCGCCGCCCAGCACCCAGGCCATCTGGAGCAGCGTCTCGGAGCGCGCGAACGCCGAGGTGCGCACCGCCTCGGGCACGTCCCGCTGGATCAGCGCGTCCAGCGACAGCTTGCCCAGCGCCTGCCCGAACCCGGCGAACGCGGCCAGGCACGCCACCAGGACCGCGCTGAAGAGCACCGCCGCCAGCACCGCCACCCCGAGCACGATCGCGACGACCGTCACCACGATGACCTCCGGGGCGCGCGAGCGCAGCCATGCGCCGACCGCCGTGCCCAGCGCGTTGCCCGCGCCCGCCGCCACGCCCACGATGCCGAGCGAGACGGCCGCGTTCTGCCCGGCCAGCGGGTGCTCGCGCAGGAGAAAGGCGAGGAAGAAGATCAGGAAGCCGGACAGGCAGCGCAGGGCCGCGTTGGCGGCGAGGGCGTGTGTGACGGCCGTACCGACACCGCGCAGCCCGGGACGCCGGGGCGGCTTGCGGCGCGGCCCGCGGGGGCGGGACGGCGCGTCGGCGGCGAGCAGCGCCCGGTGCTCGCCCTTGGCGGAGTCGACCTTGCGGGGCAGCGAGAAGGACAGGAACGTTCCCGCGACGAAGATCACGAAGGCGCCGTACAGCGGCCAGCCCGACCCGACGAGGTGCAGCCCGGCCCCGATGGGCGCGGCCGCACCGGTGGCGAGCAGTCCGCCGAGCGTGACCCGTGAGTTCGCCTTGACCAGCGAGAACGACGGCGGCAGCAGCCGCGGCACCACCGCGCTGCGGACCACGCCGTACGCCTTGGAGGCGACCAGCACGCCGAGCGCCGCCGGATACAGTTCGAGCCCGCCGCCCGCGGCCGCCCCCGCGATGATCAGCGCGAGCAGCGCGCGGGCCAGCATCGCGGCGGCCATCGCGGCGCGGCGCCCGTGCGGCAGCCGGTCCAGGAGCGGGCCGATCACCGGGGCGAGGACCGTGAACGGGGCCATGGTGATGGCCAGGTACAGCGCGACCCGGCCGCGGGCCTCGTCGGTGGGGACCGAGAAGAAGACGGTGGAGGCGAGTGCCACGGTGATCATCACGTCACCGGCGCCGTTCACCGCGTGCAGCTCGATCAGCTTGCCGAGGCCGGACTCGCCCGCGCCGTGCGCGTGCGTGACCCGGCGGATCCCGCGCGCGGTGCCGGTGAACGGCAGCCGCAGGGCACGGCCCACCGCGCGGACGGAACCGCCGAACCGGCCCGAACCGCTGCCCCGGCTGCTGCCCGCCGTCACCTCTTCGGGCTCTTCGAGCCCGGCGGTCTCCGGGGGCGTCCTCGCGGCTGCCACTCCGTCATAGTGCCCCGATACGGCCGCCCCTAGCGCCACCACCCCCGAACACCCGTCCCGGACCGCCCCGACGGCCCCACCGGCTGCCCCCCCCCGCACGCGGCGGCCCGATGGCCGCACCGCATCCCCGCACCGCCCGCCCCGGTGGCCGCACCCCGCACCCGCCGCCCCGGCGGCCGCTCTGCTCGGGTCCGGCTTCCGGCCGGGGAGGGGGACGGGCTCGCCCGGCCGCAGGCCGCCTGCCGGGCCAGGACTCGACGGGACTCCGGGGCCCCGGCCAGCAGGAGAACGCGCCTGGCTCCCGGTACGTCCGTCCGCCGGGACGGATCCGCCCAGCCCCGGGGCGCCCACCGGGAGCCGACTCGCCCGGCGTCCCGACTCGCCCGGCTTCCCGGCTTCCCGGCGTCCCGGCGTCCCGGCGTCCTGGACACCGGACACCGGCCGCCGGACCTCGGCCCGGACCGGCCCCGCCTCCTCCGCCGCTCCGCGAGCGTGCCGGACCACCCCGCACCCCGCCCTGCCCCGGCACGCCCCACCCCGTGCCCCGGCCGCCCGCCGAAAAGAAGTTTTGCGTGCCCCGAAAGAAGTTCCGCTCGCCCCGGAAGCCGTCCCCCGCAGAAGCCGCCCGACAAGCCCCGGCCCCCGAAATCGCCCCCGCGCGCCCCGGGAATGCGCGCCCCCCGCCCCCGCGACACAGCCGCCCGCGGCGTCCCGCGCGCCCCCGCGGAGGTCGCCGCGCGGGCGTGAAGCCACCGTCGGTGTAGGCCCAGCGGCGACGAGAAGGTAGCGTGCGTAGCGCGCCGTGGCGAACGTTCTCGGCCGCGCGCCTTACGTGCATACCGCAGAATGGATGACGTAGGTGCGCCCGAGCGCGATCGGGCGCGGACGTCGACGCGGTCCAGGGTCCGCTCCGTCCGCCCCGCCGCCTTCAGGCCGGCGCACCCGAGAGACGGCGTAGGAGAGAAGCGATACCTGTGAGCGCAGCGACCACGCGAAGCCGCACCCCCGACCGCCTGTGCGCCGAGGCGGTCGACCTCGCCCGTGCCGCAGCCGAGGAGGCGGCGGCCCCCGGCGTCGTCGGCGAGCACGCGGGCCTGGTGTCCGAGGGCGACCGCGTCGTCACCCACTTCTTCGAGTGCAAGGAACCGGGCTACCGGGGCTGGCGCTGGGCGGTGACCGTGGCCCGCGCCTCCCGCGCGAAGATCGTCACCCTGGACGAGGCCGTCCTGCTGCCCGGCCCCGACGCCCTGCTCGCCCCCGAGTGGGTGCCCTGGAGCGAGCGGCTGCGCCCCGGCGACATGGGCCCCGGCGACCTGCTGCCCACCGACGCCGAGGATCTGCGCCTGGAGCCCGGCTTCTCCGGCGAGGACGAGCCCGCGCCGAACTCCGCCGTCTCCGAGGAGATGGCCGAGCTGGCGGAGGCCGAGGACGCCGACGTCACCGCGGGCCCGCCCCGGAACCTGCCCACCGCGCCCTCGCGCGGCTCCGTCGCCGCGGTCGCCGAGGAACTGGGCATGGGCCGCGCCCGCGTCCTGTCCCGCTACGGCCTGCACACCGCCGCCGACCGCTGGGAGGAGGCGTACGGCCCGCAGACGCCCATGGCGCAGGCGGCCCCGGCGTCCTGTGTGAGCTGCGCCTTCCTGGTGCCCGTCGGCGGCTCGCTGGGCCAGGCCTTCGGCATCTGCGCCAACGAGTTCTCCCCGGCGGACGGCCGCGTCGTCTCCCTGGCGTACGGCTGCGGCGGCCACTCCGAGGCGGCCGTCATGCCGAAGCCGCCCCAGCCCGCCCCGCCGGTCGTCGACGAGACCCGGGTGGACCCCTTCCCGCTGCGTCCCGCCCCCGACTCGGGCTCGGTGCCCGTCACCGACGACGAGACCGCCGAGCTGGGGCACTCGTAGCGCGTACGCCCCCGCCGGACCCCGGTCCCGGAGCGCCCCCAGCGGCCCCCGGGACCCCGTTCTCCGCCCCGCCCGGGGCCCTGTCCGGGACGGGGCGCACCCGTTCCCGGCGGCGCGGTACCTTCTCCTCACCCTCATGAGGAGAATGAACGTGAGCATGTTGGTGCAGCCCTCCGCCGGGGGGGACCCGTTCGGGACCGCGCGCCTGCGCCGCGGTGTGCTGGACGCCTGGGCGACCAGCCCGGCCAGGTTCCGTGAGGACGCCAACGCCGAGGAGGACCTGGTCCTCGGCGGCTACCGCGACCGGCTCGTGGTCGAGCTGGCGCAGAACGCCGCCGACGCCGCCGCCCGCGCCGGAGTACCGGGCCGCCTGCGGCTCACCCTGCGCGACGGCGTCCTCGTCGCCGCCAACACCGGTGCCCCGCTGGACGCGACCGGAGTGGAGTCGCTGTCCACGTTGCGCGCCTCGGCGAAGCGGGACACCGGGGACGGCCGCGTGGCCTCCGTGGGCCGCTTCGGCGTCGGCTTCGCCGCCGTGCTCGCCGTCACCGACGAGCCCGCCGTCGTCGGACGGCACGGCGGGGTGCGCTGGTCGCTGGCCGAGGCCCGCAGCCTCGCCGAGGAGACCGCCCGGCACAGCCCCGGCCTCGGCGACGAGATCCGCCGCCGCGACGGCCATGTCCCGCTGCTGCGGCTCCCGTTCGCCGCCGAGGGCACCGCACCCGGCCCGTACGACACGGCCGTCATCCTGCCGTTGCGCGACACGGCCGCCGCCGACCTCGCCGAGCGGCTGCTGCGCGCGGTCGACGACGCCCTGCTGCTCGCCCTGCCGGGCCTGGCCGAGGTCGTGATCGAGACCGGTGACGACACCCCGCGCACGCTGCGCCGCCGCACCGAGGGCGCGCTCACGGTCGTGGAGGACACCCGCGAGGGCACCACCCGCTGGCGCACCGCCGACGCGCACGGCCCGCTCACCGCCGACCTCCTGGCCGACCGGCCGGTGGAGGAGCGGCTGCGCCCCCACTGGTCCCTGACCTGGGCGGTCCCCGTGGACGAGGACGGCGCCCCGCGCGCCCCGCGCACCAGCCCGGTCGTGCACGCGCCCACCCCCAGCGACGAGCCCCTGGGTGTCCCCGCCCTGCTCATCGCCTCGTTCCCGCTGGACACCACCCGTCGGCACACCGCGCCCGGCCCGCTCACCGACTTCCTCGCCCAGCGCGCCGCCGACGCCTACGCCGGGCTCCTCGCCGACTGGCGGCCGGTGTCCGAGGCGCTCATCGGGCTCGTCCCCGGGCCGCTCGGCAAGGGCGAGCTGGACGGCACCCTGCGCCAGGCGATCCTGGAGCGGCTGCCGCGCACCGCCTTCCTGCCGCCCGCCACCGCCCACGGTCAGGGACCGGACCACCACGACGGACCGGACGACGCCGACCACCTGGAGAACGCCGACAGCGCAGACAGCGCAGACACCGCCGACGAGCTGCCCGTCGCGCTGCGGCCGCGCGACGCCGAGGTGGTGGAGGGCGCGGGCGCCGAGACCGTACGGGTTCTCGCCGAGGTGCTGCCCACCCTGCTGCCCGCCGGGCTGGAGCGGCGGGTGGAGCTGCGCACGCTGGGCGTGGCCCGGGTCCCGCTGACCGACGCCGTGGACCGGCTGGCCGGTCTGGAGAAGGAGCCCGGCTGGTGGCGGCGGCTGTACGACAGCCTGGCCGGTGTCGACCCGGACCGGCTCACCGGGCTGCCCGTGCCGCTGGCCGACGGGCGCACCACGCTCGGCCCCCGGCAGGTGCTGCTGCCCACCGGTGACGCCGCCGCCGTCGCGGACCCGGAGGTGCTGGCCCGGCTGGGTCTGAAGGTCGCCCACCCGGACGCCGCCCACCCGATCCTGGAGAAGCTGGGCGCGCTGCCCGCCACCGCGCGCGCGGTGCTCACCACCCCGCAGGTGCGGGCCGCGGTCGCCGCCTCCCTGGACGAGGACGGCGGCGCCTGGGACGCGGACACCCCGGACGCCGAGGAACTCGCCGACACCGTCCTCGCCCTGGTCCGCGACGCGGGCCTGGAGCCGGGCGACGAGCCCTGGCTCGGCGCGCTCGCCCTGCCCGACGAGGACGGCGAACTCGCCCCGGCCGGTGAACTGGTCTTCCCCGGCGGCCCGTTCGCCCAGGTCATGCGCGAGGGCGAACTGCCCGCCGCGGACGGCGAGCTGGCCGCCCGCTGGGGCGAACAGCCGCTGGCCGCCTGCGGGGTGCTCGTGGACTTCGCGCTCGTCCGCGCCACCGACGTCGTCCTCGACCCGGACGAACTGGAGCCGCGCGAGGCCGACTTCCCCGAGCCCGACGACCCGGGGCTGCTCGACGCGGTCGACGTGTGGAGCGAGGACGTCCTCGACCGCTTCCCGGACACCCCGGTCCCGCCGGTCGCCACCGAACTCGTCGCCGTGCGCGACCTGGACCTCGTGGACGACGACCAGTGGCCGCGCGCGCTGGCCCTGCTCGCCCGCCCGCCGCTGCGCGACGCGCTCACCCAGCCGGTGCGGATCCTGCTGCCGGACGGCACCCACGAGGTCGTACGCCCCTACACCGCGTGGTGGCTGCGCGGGCACCCGGTGCTCGGCGGGCGCCGCCCGGCCGGTCTGCGCGCCGCCGGGTCCGACCCGCTGCTGCGCGGCCTGTACGACGAGGCCGACGCCACCGGCTTCGAGGACGAGCAGGTGCTGCGCGCCCTGGGCGTGCGCACCTCCGTGGCCGCCCTGCTGGACGAGCCGGGCGGCGCCGCCGAACTCCTCGACCGGCTCGCCGACCCCGAACGCCCGGTGGCCCCCGCCCAGTTGCACGCCCTGTACGGGGCGCTCGCCGACCTGGACCCGGAGCAGGTCACCCTGCCCGACGAGCTGCGGGCCGTCGTGGACGGCCGGGTCGAGGTGGTGGACGCGGCCGAGGCCGTGGTGTGCGACTCGCCGGATCTGCTGCCCTTCACCGCGGGCGTCCCGCTGCTGCCGGTGCGGCCCGCGCGCGCCGCCGAACTGGCCGAGCTGCTCCAGGTGCGGCGGCTGAGCGAGTCGGTCACCGGCGCGGTGGACTCCGAGGGCACCGAGCACGGCGTACCGGAGCCGGTGCGGGTGCTGCTCGGCCCGCGCACGCCCGCCGCCTACGTCGAGCACGAGGAACTGGTCGTGGACGGCACCGAGCTGGACTGGCGCCTCACCGACGACGGGGTCCTGCACGCCGCCACCCTGGAGGGCGTGGCCGCGGGGCTGGCCTGGGCGGCGGGCCAGTGGCCCCGCCGCTTCGAGGTCGCCGCCCTGCTGGAGGACCCGACCCGCACGGAGGAGCTGGCCCGGGACCGCTGGTTCGACTGAACCCGGCGCCCCCGGGCCCTCCGGGGGCCGGACACGCCCTAGACGGGGAAGCGCCGCCCCACCCACTTCCACAGGAACTCCAGCACGGCCGACGCCGCCACGGCGATGCCCACCGCCGTCCAGGGCATCGCCGTCCCCACCAGCTTCAGTGCGAAGAACTGCTGGAGCGCGGGCACGGCCAGCACGACGAGGAAGGCCGCCCCCATCGCGGCCACCAGCAGCACCCGCCACCAGGTGTAGGGGCGGGCGATGATCGCCAGCACCCACATGGAGATCAGGAAGAGGGTGAGGGTGGCCGCGCTGGTCTCCGCGTCCAGGGCCTGCGGGCCGGTGTAGTGGTGGCGGGCGAGCAGATACGTCACGAAGGTCGCGACGGCGGCGACCACCCCGCCCGGCACCGCGTACCGCATGACCCGGCGGACGAAGTGCGGCCGGGCTCGCTCGGTGTTCGGGGCGAGGGCGAGGAAGAAGGCGGGGACGCCGATGGTGAGCGTGGACAGCAGGGTCAGGTGCCGGGGCAGGAACGGGTACTCCACCTGCGAGCACACCACCAGCACGGCGAGCAGCACCGAGTAGACCGTCTTGACCAGGAACAGCGTCGCGACCCGGGTGATGTTCCCGATGACCCGCCGCCCCTCGGCGACCACGGACGGCAGCACCGAGAAGCTGTTGTTCAGCAGGACGATCTGGGCGACCGCCCGGGTGGCCTCCGAACCGGAGCCCATGGAGACGCCGATGTCGGCGTCCTTGAGCGCGAGGACGTCGTTGACGCCGTCGCCGGTCATCGCGACGGTGTGCCCGCGCGACTGGAGGGCGCCCACCATGTCCCGCTTCTGCTGCGGGGTGACCCGGCCGAACACGGTCGCCTCGTCCAGCTCCCGGGCCAGTTCGTCGCGTTCGGCGGGCAGCCGGCGCGCGTCGACGGCGGCGCCGGTGAGCCCGACCTTGGCGGCCACCGCGCCCACCGACACCGCGTTGTCACCGGAGATGACCTTGGCGTGGACGTCCTGGTCGGCGAAGTAGCGCAGGGTGTCGGCGGCGTCCGGGCGCAGCCGCTGCTCCAGCACGACCAGCGCGGCCGGGGTGACGTCCGAGGCCACCGCCGGATCGTCCAGCTCGCGCCCGGCGCGGGCCAGCAGCAGCACCCGCAGGCCCTGCTCGTTGAGGCGGACGGTCTCGGCGAGCGCGGGCGAGTCCTCGGGCAGCAGCACGTCCGGGGCGCCCAGCAGCCACGTACTGGACTCGCCGTCGCTCTCGCTGAAGCTGGCGCCGCTGTACTTGCGGGCGGAGGAGAAGGGCAGCGACTCCACGCAGCGCCACTCCTCGGTGTCCGGGCAGGCGTCGATGATCGCCTGGAGGGAGGCGTTGGGGCGGGGGTCGGACTCGCCGAGCGCGCCGAGCACCTGGCGGACGTACGGCTCGGGCCGGCCGTCGAGCGTGCGCAGCTCGGTGACGTCCATGCCGCCCTCGGTGAGGGTGCCGGTCTTGTCCAGGCAGACGGTGTCGATGCGGGCCAGGCCCTCGATGGCGGGCAGCTCCTGCACCAGGCACTGCTTGCGGCCCAGCCGGATGACGCCGATGGCGAAGGCCACCGAGGTGAGCAGGACCAGCCCCTCCGGGACCATCGGGACGATCCCGCCGATGGTCCGGGCGACCGAGTCCTTGAGGTCGTCGTCCTTCGCCACGAGCTGGCTGACGACCAGGCCGAGCGCGGTGGGCACCATCATCCAGGTGACGTACTTGAGGATGGTGGAGATGCCCGTGCGCAGCTCGGAGTGGACGAGGGTGAAGCGGGACGCCTCCTCGGCGAGCTGGGCGGCGTAGGCCTTGTGCCCGACCTTGACGGCCCGGAACGCGCCGCCCCCGGCGACCACGAAGCTGCCGGACATGACCTGGTCGCCGGGGTGCTTGACGACCGGGTCGGCCTCGCCGGTGAGCAGCGACTCGTCGATCTCCAGGCCGTCGGCCTCGACACAGGTGCCGTCCACGACGATCTTGTCCCCGGGGCCGATCTCCAGGACGTCGTCGAGGACGATCTCCGAGGTGGCGATCTCGGTGGCGGCGCCGTCGCGCCGGACGGTGGGCCGGGACTCGCCGATCACGGCGAGCGAGTCCAGGGTCTTCTTGGCCCGCCACTCCTGGATGATCCCGATGCCGGTGTTGGCGATGATCACGAAGCCGAAGAGGCTGTCCTGGATCGGCGCGACGAACAGCGTGATCAGCCAGAGCACGCCGATGATCGCGTTGAAGCGGGTGAAGACGTTCGCCCGGACGATCTCGGCGAGGGAACGGCTGCTGCGCACCGGCACGTCGTTGACCTCGCCGCGGGCCAGGCGCTCGGCCACCTCGGCATGGGTCAGTCCGGGCGCCCGCGCCGGCGGGACGGGTAGGGGGTGTACGGGGTCCAGCTCCGCGCCCGCGTCGGTATGGCTCATGCTTTCGACGGTACGTGGCGATGTGCGCCTTCACTCGTCGAGCGGGGGCAAGATCCGACCAGGGGATGACGCACGTCCTGCGAGGGTCGTAGCCGGTCGGGGCCCTGACCGGGGGAACTGGTGCCCCGCACCCATGCCCGGCCGGACCGCCGCCGCTGCGCCGGGGCCGCCACCTCGCGGTGGCCGCCGCCCGGCCGTGGCGGCTACTCCGCGGTGGCCGGGCGGCCCGCCGGAGCCGCGTCCTGCCGCTGGGCCGCGCGCTTGATCGCCGCGTCGCGCCTGCGCACGTACCAGATGCCGATCAGGCCGAGGCCGCCGCCGGCCAGGCAGGTCCACAGCCACCAGGTGCGGCCGTGGTCGTCGAACCAGCCGTAGAAGGGGAGCTGGACCAGGAAGAGGACGAACCACACGATCGTGCCGCCGGTGATGGTGGCGACCACGGGGCCCTCCAGGGGCTCCGGCGCCTCGTGCTTGGGGGTCCACTTCGCCATGGCCCCAGCTTACGGCCCGGTGCGCGGCGGGCAGAAGGAGACTCCGGAGCGGGCAGGCACCGGGTCCGGGGCGGGGCGGATGCGGGGTCTACGCGCGGAGATGGCCTTTTCCGGCTTCATATGTTCATACTGAAACAGTCTGAGTCTGGCTACTTCTTGTCGTAGAAAAGCACCAATGGGGCAGTCCGGGGGGAACCTGCCGGTGACGGAAGTGGCGGACTCGTTCACGTTTGGTCCCCGTCCCGGCCCGGTACTCACGTACTTCCCGCACCCCTGAGGTCATCCGCATGTCCACCTCGGCCACCGCCAAGGTCCCCGCCCCCCAGAAGCCGGGAACGCCCGCCTTCGGCGCCCTCGACCGCTACTTCAAGATCTCCGAGCGGGGCAGCTCCCTGCCCCGCGAGATCCGCGGCGGCTTCGCCACCTTCTTCGCGATGGCCTACATCATCGTGCTGAACCCGATCATCCTGGGCAGCGCGAAGGACATGTACGGGCACCAGCTCGACAACGGCCAGCTGGTCACCGCCACCGCCCTGACCGCGGCCTTCACCACGCTCCTCATGGGCGTCATCGGCAACGTCCCGATCGCGCTGGCCGCCGGCCTCGGCGTCAACACGGTCGTCGCGCTCCAGCTCGCCCCGCGCATGTCCTGGCCGGACGCGATGGGCATGGTCGTCCTCGCCGGTTTCGTGGTGATGCTGCTGGTCGCCACCGGGCTGCGCGAGCGCGTGATGAACGCGGTGCCGCTCGGCCTGCGCAAGGGCATCTCCATCGGCATCGGCCTGTTCATCATGCTGATCGGCCTGGTCGACTCCGGGTTCGTCTCCCGCATCCCGGACGCCGCCCACACCACCGTCCCGCTCCAGCTCGGCGCCGACGGCCACCTCAACGGCTGGCCGGTCCTGGTCTTCGTGCTGGGCGCGCTGCTCACCCTCGCGCTGATCGTGCGCAAGGTGCCCGGCGCGATCCTCATCTCGATCGTCGCCATGACCGTCCTCGCGGTCGTGATCAACGCCGTGGCGCACGTGACGTCCTGGGGCCTGACCACGCCCAAGTGGCCGGGCAACCCCGTCTCCACCCCGGACTTCGGGCTGCTCGGCAAGGTCAGCCTGTTCGGCGGCTTCGACAAGGTCGGCCTGCTGACCGGCATCCTGTTCGTCTTCACCGTGCTGCTGTCCTGCTTCTTCGACGCCATGGGCACGATCATGGGCATCAGCGACGAGGCCAGGCTGACGGACGCGCAGGGCCAGATGCCCGGCATGAACAAGGTGCTCTTCGTCGACGGCATCGCCGTCGCCGCCGGCGGTGCCAGCTCGGCCTCGGCCACCACCTGCTTCGTGGAGTCCACGGCGGGTGTCGGCGAGGGCGCGCGGACCGGCTTCGCCAACGTCGTCACCGGCCTGCTCTTCGCCGTCGCGCTCTTCCTCACCCCGATCGCCACGATGGTCCCGTCCCAGGCGGCCACCCCGGCGCTGCTCGCGGTCGGCTTCCTGATCCTGTCCGGCTCGATCCGGGAGATCGACTGGGCCGACCACACGATCGCGATCCCGGCCTTCGTGACGATGCTGATGATGCCGTTCACCTACTCGATCACCAACGGCATCGGGATGGGCTTCATCACCTTCGTCGCGCTGCGCCTGGCCGCGGGGCGCTCCCGCGAGGTGCCGGTGGCGATGTACGTGGTCGCGGCGGTCTTCGCCTTCTACTACCTGATGCCGGCCCTGGGTCTCACCTGAGCCCGGTGGCCCCGGTGGCCCCGGTGGCCCCGGTGGCCCCGGTGGCCCCGGTGGCCCCGGTGGCCCTGGCGGGCGGGGGCGGGACGGCGGCCGGGGCGCTCAGGTGACCCCGTAGAACCGGTCCGTCTCCTCGACGGCGGACCGGAACCGTTCGTCGAAATCGTTGCGGATGAGCGTCTGGACGACATAGTCCTGGACGCTCATTCCTCTTTTCGCGGCATGGGACCGGAGCCGGTCGAGCAGCTCGCGGTCCACGCGCAGGCTGAGCACGCTGGTCCCCATGGAGACGAGGGTCGCGGCACCGTTCCGCATGAGGTGTCACGTTCCCCGTCCGTATCACCCATATGAGTGATGTGAGCGGACGGGAGTGGCCGGGGTCACGGTTGGTGTGCGTGTCCGCGGTGGTCTTTAGCGAGAGTAATGAGTTACGCTAAAGAACATGCCGGACCTTACCCATGGCGACGACACAGCCGCCGTGAACTCCCTGCGCTCCGCCGTGATGCGGTTGTCCCGTCGGCTCAAGCATCAGCGGGTCGACGAGTCGCTCAGCCCCACCGAGATGTCGGTGCTGGGCACCCTGTCCAACTGCGGCAGCGCCACCCCGGGCGAACTGGCCCGCAAGGAGCATGTGCAGCCGCCGTCGATGACCCGCATCGTCGCGCTGCTGGAGGCCAAGGGCCTGGTCCGCCTGGAGCCGCACCCCGAGGACCGGCGCCAGAAGGTCGTCACCCGCACCGAGCAGGCCGAGACCATGCTGGAGGAGAGCCGCCGCAAGCGGAACGCCTTCCTGGCCCGCCTGGTCGACGGGCTCGACGAGGACGAGTGGGCGAAGCTGCGCGAGGCCGCCCCCGTGCTGGAGAAACTCGCGCATCTGTAACGCACGTCAGCAGCCGCAAGGAGGCGAACCCACTTTGAGTACGGGATCCGGAGCAGCTTCCGCCCCCGCACCGACGGCCCACGACTCGCCCCGCAGGTCCTCGATGTTCAGTTCGCTGAAGGTCAGGAACTACCGGCTGTTCTTCCTGGGCCAGGTCGTCTCCAACACCGGCACCTGGATGCAGCGCATCGCCCAGGACTGGCTGGTCCTCAGTCTCACCGGCTCCTCCGCCGCCGTGGGCATCACCACGGCCCTCCAGTTCCTGCCGATGCTCCTGTTCGGCCTCTACGGCGGCGTCCTCGTCGACCGGCTGCCCAAGCGTCCCGCCCTGCTCGTCACCCAGTCCGCGATGGCCCTCACCGGCCTGGCGCTCGCCGCGCTC
The DNA here is from genome assembly GCF_000373685.1 of Streptomyces sp. PsTaAH-124. NCBI lineage: Bacteria > Bacillati > Actinomycetota > Actinomycetes > Kitasatosporales > Streptomycetaceae > Streptomyces > Streptomyces sp. PsTaAH-124. The sequence continues at coordinate 82,857 of NZ_KB892167.1, forward strand.
ACGCTCACCGGCCACGTCCAGGTCTGGCACGTCTACCTCGCCGCGTTCGCGGTCGGCATGGCCACGGTCGTGGACAACCCGGCCCGCCAGTCCTTCGTGTCCGAGATGGTCGGCCCCGAGCAGCTCCAGAACGCGGTCAGCCTGAACTCGGCGAACTTCCAGTCCGCCCGGCTGGTCGGCCCCGCCGTCGCGGGTCTCATGATCACCGGGGTCGGCACCGGCTGGGCCTTCCTCGCCAACGGCCTCTCCTTCGTCGCGCCCATCGGCGGCCTGCTGCTGATGCGCGCCCGTGAGCTGCACGCCGTCCGGCGCACCCCGCGCGGCAAGGGCCAGCTCCGCGAGGGCCTGCGTTATGTCGCGGGCCGCCCCGACCTGGTCTGGCCGATCGTGCTGGTCGGTTTCATCGGCACCTTCGGCTTCAACTTCCCGGTGTGGCTGTCGGCCTACGCCGATGACGTCTTCCATGCCGGAGCCGGTGCCTACAGCCTCTTCAACACCGTCATGGCGGTCGGCTCCCTGGTCGGCGCCCTGCTCGCCGCCCGGCGCGGCACCGCCCGGCTGCGGGTGCTGGTCGGCGCCGCCGCGCTCTTCGGCGTGCTGGAGATCGTCGCCGCGCTGGCCCCGTCGTACTGGCTGTTCGCGCTGCTGATGGCGCCCATCGGCGTCTTCGGCCTGACGGTCAACGTCACCGCCAACACGGCCGTCCAGATGTCCACCGACCCGGCCATGCGCGGCCGGGTGATGGCCCTGTTCATGATGGTCTTCGTGGGCGGCACCCCGTTGGGGGCGCCCCTGGTCGGCTGGGTCACCGACGCCTACGGCGCCCGGGTCGGCTTCGCCCTCGGCGGTCTCATCTCGCTCACCGCGGCCGTCACCATCGGCCTGGTCCTGACCCGCCTCGGCGGCCTGCGCCTCACGGTCGGCTGGCACCGCGGCCACCCCAGGGTCGGCCTCGTCCCGCGGGAGCGCCGGGAGGAACTGGCGGCGGCGGCGTGAACGAGTTCCCCCGGGCCAGTCCCGGGGGAACTCGCCGGTCCTGAGGACGAGACCGACGGGGGTGCCGGTCAGGTCGATGTCGTCGCCGAAGCCGACCTTGGTGACGGTCGCGTAGTCGCCGTGCCGGGAGGTCACGTCCCGGCGTACGGCGGGGACACTGACCCCATGAGACTCTTCGCCGCCGTCCTGCCCCCACAGGACGTCCTGGACGCCCTGGCGGACGAGGTGGCGGCGCTGCGCGCGCTGCCCGGCGCGGACCGGCTGCGCTGGACCGGGCGGGCCGGGTGGCACCTCACGCTCGCCTTCTACGGGGAGGTCGCCGAGGAGACCGTGCCCGAGCTGGAGGCCCGCCTCGCGAAGGCCGCGCACCGCACCCGCCCCTTCCCGCTCGCCCTGCGCGGCGGCGGCCGGTTCGGGCACGGGAAGGCGCTGTGGACCGGCGCGGAGGGCGATCTGCCGGCGCTGCGGCTGCTGGCAGGACGCGCCCAGGCGGCCGGCCGCAGGGCGGGCGCGCCGGGTACGGCGGCGGACGGGCACCGCCCCTACCGGCCCCATCTGACCCTGGCCCGCGGCCGTCCGCCCCTGGCGGACGTCCGTCCGCACGCCGACGCCCTGGCCGGCTTAACCGGCCGCACCTGGACGGTCGACGAGATCGTCCTCGTCCGCAGCCTGCTGCCCGCCTCCGGGGTGCCCGGCGAACAGCCCCGCTACGACGCGGTCGCCCGCTGGCCGCTGGGCGGCGCCGGTTAGGCTCGCATGCGTGGACCCGAAAACCCGGAACCGGATCATGGCCGGTGCGCTTGTGCTGATGTTGATCGTCGTCGCCATCGCGGCAGCGGTCGGCCGGTGACCGCGGGCGCGGCGGCGACGGCCACCGCGCCCGCGCCCGTTCAAATGCCCCGGACCCTCCTCAGCTGCCTGTTCCGCCTCACCAGGCGAAGGCCTCCGGCGACGGCCCCGGCCCCGGGAAGATCGCGTCCAGCTCGGTCAGCAGCTCCTCGCTCAGCTCCAGCTCTGCGGCGCGCAGCGCGGACGCGAGCTGCCCGGCGGTGCGCGGGCCGACGATCGGACCGGTCACCCCCGGCCGGGTGAGCAGCCAGGCGAGCGCGGTCTCGCCCGGTTCGAGGCCGTGCTTGTCGAGCAGGTCCTCGTACGCCTGGACCTTGCCGCGCAGCTCCGGATCGGCGAGGGAGTCGACGGCGCGCCCGCCGGAGCGGCGGCCGCCCTCCGCCTGCTTCTTGAGCACCCCGCCCAGCAGCCCGCCGTGCAGCGGCGACCAGGGGATGACCCCGAGCCCGTAGTCCCGGGCGGCCGGGATGACCTCCATCTCGGCGCGCCGCTCGACCAGGTTGTACAGGCACTGCTCGCTGACCAGGCCGTACGAGCCGAGCCGGGCCGCGGTCTCGTTCGCCTGGGCGATCTTGTACCCGGGGAAGTTGGAGGACCCGACGTAGAGGATCTTGCCCTGGCGCACCAGGACGTCGACGGCCTGCCAGATCTCCTCGAAGGGGGTGGCGCGGTCGATGTGGTGGAACTGGTACAGGTCGATGTGGTCGGTGCCCAGCCGCTTGAGGGAGGCGTCGACGGCCCGCCGGATGTTCAGCGCGGAGAGCTTGTCGTGGTTGGGCCAGGGCTCGCCGTCGGTGCCCATGTTGCCGTAGACCTTGGTGGCGAGGACGACCTTGTCCCGGCGGTCGCCGCCCCGGGCGAACCAGCTGCCGATGATCGACTCGGTACGGCCCTTGTTCTCGCCCCAGCCGTACACATTGGCGGTGTCGAAGAAGTTGATCCCGGCGTCCACCGCCGCGTCCATGATCGCGTGGCTGTCCGCCTCGTCGGTCTGCGGACCGAAGTTCATCGTGCCGAGGACCAGCCTGCTGACCTTGAGTCCGGTGCGTCCGAGCTGTGTGTACTTCATGACTCTCAAGCCAACGGCTTGGAGTGCGCTCCAGGCAAGAGCGAGTCGCCTCAGTCGCGCGGGGTGTCGCGGGGGAACTCGTCGGTCGGCACGACGAGGCCGACCGTCGTGCCGGTCAGGTCGACGTCGGTACCGAAGTCGACCACGGTCCTGCTGCCGTAGTCGCCGTCCTTGGGGTCGGTGTGCACGAAGCAGCGCCCCTGGTAGGGATCGGCGATGACGTAGACGGGGACCTCGGCCTCCGCGTAGGCGAGCTTCTTGGGGCCGTAGTCGTTCGGTGCCGTGCCCTCGGAGATGACCTCGGCGACGAAGACGACGTCCTGGTGGCGCCAGTGGCCCTTGGTGTCCTTCTTCGCGCCCTCACGGAGCAGGGCGACGTCCGGACAGAAGCCGTTCTGGTGGCCGGGGAAGTCGATGCGGACGTCGGAGAACATCCTCTCCGTCCCGTACTTGGCGGCCGCAGCTGTCGCGATGCGAAAGATGATGTTCCAGTGTGTGTCCCGCTGCGGTGTCATGAAGACGCTGCCCCCGACGATCTCGACCCTGAATCCTTCGGGGACGGGCATACGCTCAAGACGCTCGAACCACACGTCCAACTGCTCGGTACTGGCGTCGGTCATCGCGATCCTGTCTTCCAGGACGGTCATCGTGGCGCTCCTCCCCGGCTGCCTCGCGGAGAGGGCAACCGCGCGGTACAACGATACGCACAGCGCCGGAGAGACGCCGGTATTCGGCCATTCTGGTCAGTCTGTTCCCGTCACGTACGGCTGTCCGATGCCCCAGCCCTGGTGCATCGCGTCCGCGAACGCCCGTGCGATGACGTGTTCGCCGCGGGTGTTGGGGTGGGTGCCGTCGTAGGTGTCGCGGTCGAGGTCGTGGCCGTTGGGCCAGGTGGCGAGCAGCAGCGGGGAGCGCGGTTCGTCGAGGTCGGCGGCGGCCTTGGCGAGGAGGTCGTTGAACAGGGCGACCTGGGCGGCGAAGGGCGCGTCGTCGCGGGCGCGGACGTTCGGGGCGACCGGGAGCAGCACCATCCGGACGCGCGGGTGGTTGGCGCGCGCCCCGGCGACGAAGGCGCGCACGTTCTCCTCCGTCTGTCCGGCGTCGGTGTAGAAGCCCAGGTCGATCAGGCCGAGGGAGACGAGCAGCACGTCCGCCCGGCAGGCGCGCACCGCCTCGCCGATCAGCGGCGCCATGTGCGTCCAGCCCTCGCCCCACCCGGCCAGGTGGGCGCGCGGGAAAGCGGGGTCGGGGTCGGCGTACGCGTACGACACGGCCGCGTCGGCTGCCTTGTCGTACAGCGCCTCGCGCGGGCCGACGAAGGTGAACGGGCCGTCGTACGTGGCGCGCAGATGCCGCCACAGCCGGTAGCGCCAGGTGTGCTCCCCCGCGCTCCCGATCGTCATGGAGTCACCGACGGGCATGAACCTGAGCATCCGCTCATGATGGACGATCGGCGCGGCGCGCGGCGGCCCGGGGGTGTTCCCGGGGTGCTCCGCGGGTACTCCGGGGCTGCTCCGGAGGGTGTTCCTGGGGTGTGCGGACGGCCACGCCGCCTGAACACCCGCAGGTGATGGCAGGCTTGGGGGCATGCGCCGACCGTCCGCCCTGCTTGCCGGGGCCCTGCTCTTGGGCGCGTTCGCCGTGCCCGCCGCCGCCTCGCCCGTCCTCGCCGCCGACGGGGACGGCGGGTTCACCATCACCGACCCGAGGATCAAGGAGTCCAGCGGCCTCGCCGCCTCGCACCTGCACCCCGGGATCTACTGGACCCACAACGACAGCGACGACGGTCCGTACCTCTACGCCGTGGACAGCCGCACCGGCAAGACCGTCGCCACCGTCACCCTCAAGGGCATCGGCCGCCCCCGCGACGTCGAGGCGATCTCCATAGGCCCCGGCAACGAGATCTACGTCGGCGACATCGGCGACAACCTCGACGGCACCTGGCCCCATGTGTGGATCTACCGGCTGCCCGAGCCGAAGGAGCTGAAGGACCAGACGGTCCGGGCCACGCAGTACGTGGTGAAGTACTCCGACGGCGCCCGCAACGCCGAGTCGCTGATCGTGCACCCGAAGACGGGACGCGTCTACATCATCGACAAGAAGGAGGACGGCGGCCACCTCTTCGAGGGCCCGGCCCACCTGTCCGCCTCCGGGACCAACGTCTTCAGGCCGATCGCCCCCGTCGACCTGTGGGCCACCGACGCCGCGTTCTCCCCCGACGGCACCCGGCTCGCCGTGCGCGGCTACTTCGGCGGCATCTACTACGACTGGAACGGCGGGAAGATCAAACGCCTCGGCACCCTCGACGTGCCCCTGCAACGGCAGGGCGAGTCGGTCACCTACAGCGCCGACGGCACCAAGCTCCTCTACGGCAGCGAGGGCGCCGAGAGCCCCGTGAAGGCGGAGGACGCGCCCGGGGGAGGGGCGGACGGCTCCGGGTCGTCCAAGGACGGCAAGTCCGGCGCCTCGGACGCGGCGGGCAGCGGCACCACGGGCAAGCTCACCAAGGGCGCCGTCGCGGTGCTCGCCGTCGCCCTGGCGGTGTTCGGGCTGGGGCGGCTGTTCCGGCGCCGCCGGTCGTGAAATGCCGCTTTACCGGACCGGGTTGACATGATCAGATCTCCCTGTCATGCACAGGGCGGCCCTTGGGGAGGGGCCGCGAGGAGGGGAGAGCGGCACCGTCATGTCCACCGCTGTGGGGGGAACGACCCGCCCGTGTCCGGAATGCGGGGCACGGGTCCCGGTCGACGAGCGGTTCACCGTCTGGTGCGCCGCCTGCGACTGGAACGTCGACCCGGGGGAGCGCCAGGAGCACCGGCAGAAGCAGGAGACGGAGAAGCGGCGGGGGAAGCGGCCGGGACAGGGCAGGCTGGAGGAGGCCCGGCGCGCGCTCGCCCGGCGGCACGGCGAGCGGCTGCACACCGAGATGACCCGCGACGGCGCCGACCTGCGCGCCCGGAGGGACGGTGCCTCGGTCCTCGCGTACGCGCTCGCCCTCGCCGTGCACGGCGTCACCGCGGCGCTGCTGGCCGGGGGCGTCCTGTGCCTGGTGTGGGGCTGGGGCGGCGGTCTGATGCTGCTGGGGGCCGTGCTGCTGGTGATGGCCGTGGCACTGCGGCCACGCCTGTCCTCGCCCCTCGGCGACGGCACCGTACTGCGCCGAGCCGACGCGCCGGAGCTGTACGCGCTCGTCGACGAGGTCGCACGGGCCGTCGGCACCCGCGGCGTGGACACGATCAGCGTCGGCAAGGAGATCAACGCCAGTGTCATCTCCCGCGGCTTGCGCGGACGCCGCGCCCTGGATCTGGGCCTGCCCCTGTGGGAGGTGCTGACGCCGCAGCAGCGGGTCGCGCTCCTGGGCCATGAGCTGGGCCACTACGCCAACGGCGACACCCGGCACGGCAGGGTGGTGGGCAGCGCGCTGCGCTCACTGGCCACCTGGCGCTACTACTTCCTGCCGACCCCGCGGCCGTCCCTCGGCGAGATGATCGTGAACGCGGTCTACGCGGTGCCCCTGCTGCTCGTCCAGGGGACGCTGTCCCTGCTCGACCACCTCACCCTGCGGGCGACCCAGCGGGCCGAGTACCTGGCCGACCGGGAGGCCGCCCGCACCGCCTCCACCGAGGCCGCCGCGGGTCTGATGGACCAGATGCTGGTGCTGGACTCCATCGACGTGTTCCTGCGCCGCGAGTCCAACAACGCGGCGTTGGCCGGGGCGCGTTCGGCCCGCAGGAACGCGGCGGGCGCCCGGGACGGGGGCGACCTCTGGACGCGGCTGGCCGCACACCTGGCGTCCGTACCCGAGCACGAGTACGAGCGTCAGCGGCGCGTCGGCGCCCGGCGCGGCCACAGCGTCGACTCCACCCACCCGCCGACCCACCTCAGGCGCGCGTTCCTCCTGACCGGCCCGCCCGCCGAGCCCGCCGTGGTCCTCGACGAGGCCCGGCAGCGGCGGATCGCCGCCGAACTCGCCACCGCGCGCGCCGAGGTGGCCCGCAGTATCGTCCGGGACGGCGTCGCCTGAGCACCGGCCGGACGGCGCGGCGCCGCGCCGCACGCGAGCGGAGGAGACCGCGGACATGAGGACACGCACCCTGAGGTTCGGCCTCTACGCCGACGAGCAGGGCCTGGCCTGGGTCACCGGCCTCGTCCAGGAGGCCGCGCGGTCCCGCGGCGCCCGGCTCCTGGGCCAGGAGGTGCGCCGCGAACTGCCTGGCAGCGGGACCGGTTTGACGACCGCCGAGATGTACGACTTCCTCGCGGAACAGTGGTTCTACGAGCACCCGGGCCGCCCGGCCGGCACCCGCGAACCCGTCGAACTCCATGTCCGTCTGGCCTGCTCCCTGCGCACCTGGCGGTCGATCCGCAAGCAGGTCCTCACCGCCCTGTGCCCGGAGGGCGATGCTCCGCACGCCTGCCGGGTTCCGTGGTTCGCGGCGTGAGCGGACACGGCAGGCGGGGACGCAGCCGGTTCGGCGAGCAGGTCACCACGGCGAGGGAGAGGTACGAGGGCCGCTCCAGATAGAACCCGAGGGCCACGTCACCGCCTGCCCGCAGCCGCTCGGCGGCGGCGCTGACGAGGGCGGCCAGGCGGCCCGGTTCGCGAGCCGCCCCGCTCGCGAACCGTGGTGCGTACGCGCCCAGTCGCCCACCGAGCCAGTCCACCGCCCCCGCTGGCTCCTGCCAGGTGCCCCGCACCGCCGTGCCCGGCTTGACCAGCCAGTACGACGTCTCCAGCGGCGGAAGCTCCGAGTCCGGGAACGCGGCGGCGACCTCCCGGTACCGCTGGACCAGCTCCGGCCGGCTGCCGGGTGGGGGCGGCTCGGGGTGCGGCGGGCGCCGCAGCGCGTCCTGGTCGAAACGGTCCTTCGGGCCGGTCCACAGGTAGCCGTGGTGGTGCACCGGGGTCAGAACGGCAGCCCGAACCGGGTCGGATCGATCCCGGCCGCGCTCAGCTCCTCCGAGGTGAACCGCAGCGGCTCGGCGTCCGGCCGCTTGCTGTCCCCGAGGGCCCAGGCGTCCACGCCGATGCGGGCGAGGGTCACGCACCCCTCGGTGCAGGGGCCTCCGCAGGCTGTGACGAAGGAGGCGTCGGTGAGGTCGAGGGCGTAGAGGTCGTCGTCTGCGTTGAGCATGGGTTCTGTCCTTCCCGTGTCGCCATGTGGCGGCCTGACTTCTCTGCGTGACGAAGCTAGGCGGGAAGGGGTCGACTCAGGCGCGAATATTCTCCGATATTCTCGCGCGGTGACTCTGGATGCATGGACATTCACGCAGAGGCACGGACATGCTGAGCGCGCCAACATCGTCGAGCCTTGAGGAGTGGATCCGGATGGCGCGCAGGCTGCGATTCAACGGGACGGGGAGCAACGGTGGCGGATGCCCGTCCGTGCACGAGGACTTGGACAGTGGCGAGGTGATCGTGCACGGCCCTCCGCTCGGCCAGGACGACGTCGCACAGCTCCAGCACCTCTCCGAGGGGGAGGTCGCCGTGGTGGTACCGCGCGACCTGCTGGTGGACTGGACGCCGAAGGAGCGGACGCGGCAGGCGCGGACCATCGATCTGGACGAGTTCGGCGACCTGTTCGGCACGTTCGAGCACACCGCGTGGCGCTTGGAGACGCGGCGGCGGTACGCGAGCGACGAGACCGGCGACGCCTGGAAGCAGTTCATGGAGGTCGGGCACGTCTCGGAGGACTGGACCGAGGACACACCGGTCAGTGCCTTCCGCAAGACGATCCAGGCCCAGAGCGCGGAGGGGAAGCGCATCGAACGGGTGCGGCTGGTGGACGAGGTGCCCACCACCGGCCAGCGCTACCTGCTGGGGCACGCGCGGTGGAACATCGAGTCCGGCGAGGACATCCGGAACATGTGGCGGGCCGACGCCGACCGACTCCGGCTGCCCGCCGAGGACTTCTGGTTGTTCGACAGCCGCCTCATCGCACTCCTGCGCTTCGATGACGACGACCAGCTCACACACGTGGACCTGATCACCGAGCCCGCGGAGGTGGTGCGCTGCTGCATGATCCGGGATGCTGCTTGGCACCACGCCGTACCGTGGAAGCAGTTCATGGCGGAGATGCGCAGCGACACGTAGGGGCAAGAGCGGGTACCGGTGAGCACGGACTACCAGAGGGCGCGTGAGGAACTGGGCCGCAGACTGCGGGAGTTGCGCTCAGAGAGCTCTGATGGCCGGCTCACCGGTACGGAACTGGCCCAACGGCTGGGGTGGCCCCAGTCGAAGGTCAGCAAGCTGGAGAGCGGTCGCCAGACGCCCACGGTCGGCGACCTCCGGGCATGGGCCGAAGCTGTCGGGCAGCCGGCCGTCTTCGATGAACTACGGGCTCGGCTGAAGGGCTTCGAGAGCCATATCCGGTCCTGGCGACGACTGCTCGCGGCAGGGCATGCTCCGGTGCAGGAGACGTGGAACACCCTCGTCGGCGAGTCGCGAACGCTGTATGTGTGGGACGACCATGTCGTCAACGGCCTTCTCCAGACCGCTGACTACGCCAGGAGCCTCTTCGCGTCGCATGCAGGGCTCCGCCGTTCTCCGCAGGACACGGAGAACGCGGTGCGAGCCCGCATGAAGCGGCAGGAGTGGCTGTACCAGCCGGGCAAGCGGTTGAACCTGCTGATGTGGGAAGCCGCGCTTCGGTCCCGTGTTTGCGCGCCGGAAGTCCTGGCCGCTCAACTGGACCGGCTCCTCGGTGTCGTGGGTATGGACACCGTCCATCTGGGGGTCGTGCCCCTGGATGCTCCGCTGCGCGTGCCGGCCGGGAACGGGTTCTGGGTGCTGGACGACCGGCTGGTCACGGTCGAGGACTGGCATGCCGAACTCTGGCTCGACGACGCCGAAACGATCGCTCTCTACCGCCGGGCCTGGGACGCACTCGCCGAGTCGGCCGTCTACGGTCCCGACGCGCAGCAAGTGATCGCCCGCGTCCGTCGGAGCATCAAGCCCTGACGCCGGCCTGCCGGGCCTCCGTGAGCGTGAACCGGGCCCACACGCACTTCGTGTACGGGTCCTGTCGGCACCCCCACGCGGCGGCCAGCGCCGCCACGAGGGCCAGCCCGCGCCCGCCCTCCTCGTCCGGGGCGGCGTCGTGGAGCCGGGGCAGTCTGTCCCGGTCGGGATCGGAGACCTCCAGGAGCAGATCCGGCCCGTTCAGGGTGAGGGTGACCCTGACCTGGGCGTAGGTGACCCGGCAGTGGAGCACGGCGTTGGTGACGAGCTCGCTCGTCAATAAGGCAACAACGTCGGCGAGTTCACCGGTGATGCCCCAGTCCGCGAGCGCCTTGACGGTGCGTTGGCGTGCGGCGGGGACGTGCCTTCGGTGCTTGGGGATGCGGAAGGTTTCCGTGGAGGGCATGCCCGGAAGCTAGGGCCGAATCCGAGTTGCCTGCAATAGGCTTCAGTGAATGCATTCACTTGTCCACTCGATCGAGTGATGGGCTCTCGGGGTGGGTGACCTCTGTGGCATCGTGACCGCCAGGAGAGGGGAGACACCATGCCCGCAGGTGGACGACCGACCGTGCGCAGCAGGCGCCTGGGAACGGCGCTGAGGCAGTACCGGCTGGCAGCGAAGCTGGATCAGCCGCAGGCGGCAGAGGTCATCGCGGCGAGCCAGGCCAGGATCAGCAGGCTTGAGAGCGGCAGCGTGACCGCGCGCGTCATTGAAGTGCGGCTGCTGCTGGACGCGTACGGGATTGAAGATCTGGAAGTCCGCTCCAAGCTGGAGGATTTGGCCAAGCACTCCAAGAAGCGCGGCTGGTGGCTCGAACACGCGGAACACCTGCGACCGGACTACCTGGACCACATCGCCTTGGAGGACGATGCGACCTATATCCGGGAGTGGCAGCAGGTCCTGGTACCCGGACTCCTCCAGACCTCTGCTTACACAGAGGCCGTCATCCAGACGAGCCCCACCTACATGCCTTCCGAACGCGTCGCCAAGATGCTCAAGGTGCGGGAGGCGCGCCAGGCGAAGATCAACGAGGGCGGCGCCGCGTACTCCGCTGTCATCTGGGAAGCGGTGATCAGCCATCCGCTGGTGAGCGTCGAGATCCACCGGCAACAGCTCTCGGCGATCCTTGAAGTGGGGAAGCGGAAGAACGTCACCGTGCAGGTGCTCCCATTCAGCGTAGGAGCACTGGCCACAGTGACTTCGGCCTTCTCCACCTTCAGTTTCGACTCGGAACCGACGGTCCAGGCGGTGGCCCTGGAGAACCTCAGAGGGACATCGGTTCTTGAAGGGCCTGAAGACCTTGCCGCTTACGCGAATATGTACGACCTACTACGATCGGCGGCACTGGCGCCGGACGCGAGCGCGAAGCTCATCCGGGGTGTACTGCGGACCTTGAAGGAAGACTCATCGTGACCGAGGCTATAGGCCCCTTCCGGAAGTCGTCGTACTCCGGTGCGGAGAGCAACTGTGTAGAGGTGGCCCCCACCGCCGGCCACGGCCGGGCCGTCCGCGACAGCAAGCAGCAGGACGGCCCCCTCCTCACCGTCTCCCGTGACGGCTGGCAGGCGTTCCTCCAGCAGTTCGCGTAGGCGGCACGCACGCGCGCGTATGCACGACGAAGGGCGCCCCCGGAGACGTACTCCGGGGGCGCCCTTCACTGTGCAAGTCTCCGTCGGCGACGGACGGTCACAGCTTCTCGATCACGTAGTCGACGCACTTCGTCAGCGCCTCGACGTCCGCCGGGTCGATCGCCGGGAACATCGCGATGCGGAGCTGGTTGCGGCCGAGCTTGCGGTAGGGCTCGGTGTCGACGATGCCGTTGGCGCGCAGGGCCTTGGCGACGGCGGTGGCGTCGATCTCGTCGGCGAAGTCGATCGTGCCGATGACCTGGGACCGCTTGGCCGGGTCGGCGACGAACGGGGTGGCGTACTTGGACTCCTCCGCCCAGGTGTACAGACGGTTCGAGGAGTCCTTGGTGCGGGCGGTGGTGAAGTCCAGGCCGCCCTGGCCGTTCATCCACTCCAGCTGCTCGTTGAGCAGGAACAGGGTGGCCAGCGCCGGGGTGTTGTACGTCTGGTTCTTGCGGGAGTTGTCGATCGCCGTGGGCAGCGAGAAGAACTCCGGGATGTGGCGGCCGGAGGCGTGGACGCGCTCGGCGCGCTCGATCGCGGCGGGGGAGAACACGCCGATCCACAGGCCGCCGTCGGAGGCGAAGGACTTCTGCGGGGCGAAGTAGTAGACGTCGGTCTCGGAGACGTCGACCGGCAGGCCGCCCGCGCCGGACGTGGCGTCGACCAGCACGAGCGCGCCCTCGTCGGCACCGGCCACGCGCCGGATGGGCATGGCGACACCGGTCGAGGTCTCGTTGTGGGTGAGGGCGTAGACGTCGGTGCCGGCCTCGGCCCGCGCCTCGGGGTGGGTGCCCGGGTCGGCGGCGACGACGGTGGGCTCGGCCAGCCACGGCGCGAGCTTGGCTGCCTTGGCGAACTTCGAGCTGAACTCGCCGAAGGTGAGGTGCTGCGACTTGTTCTCGATCAGACCGTGGGTCGCGATGTCCCAGAAGGCGGTGGAGCCGCCGTTGCCGAGGACCACCTCGTAGCCCTCGGGGAGCTGGAACAGTGCGCTGATGCCCTCGCGCACCTTGCCGACCAGGTTCTTGACGGGAGCCTGACGGTGGGAGGTGCCCAGGAGGGACGTACCGGTGGCGGCGAGGGCGTCCAGCGCCTCGGTGCGCACCTTGGAGGGGCCCGCGCCGAAGCGTCCGTCGGCGGGCTTGATGTCAGCGGGGATCTCGATGTCGGCCACGGATCGGAGGGTAGTCGCTGGGCGAAACGGGACGTAACCGTGTCCGTCCGATGAGACGAGATCGGCTAGTGGTGTGCTCGTCATTTCGTACGACGAGAATGGAGGCGTTGTGGACAACTTCGGGTGACGATCCGTGGCCGGATGCATTCTGGACGCATGACGGATCAGACGGATCTCCCGGGCCGGCCGGGCTCTTCAGCCCCCTCCACCTCAGCTCTTGAGGCGGACCTGCGGCGCGCCGTCCGGGGCGAGGTCGGTTTCGACGTCACCTCCCGGGCGCTGGTCACCATGGACGCCTCCAACTACCGCCGGGTCCCGCTGGGCGTGGTGGCGCCGCGGGACGCCGACGACGTGGCGGCGGCGCTCGCCGTGTGCCGGGAGCACGGCGTGCCGGTGGTCCCGCGCGGCGGCGGCACGTCGATCGCGGGCCAGGCGACCGGCACCGGGGTGGTGCTGGACTTCACCCGGCACCTGAACCGGGTGCTGGAGATCGACCCCGGGACCCGGACCGCCGTCGTCCAGCCGGGGCTGGTGCTCGACCGGCTCCAGGAGGCCGCCGCCCCGCACGGGCTCCGCTTCGGACCCGACCCGTCCACGCACAGCCGCTGCACGCTCGGCGGCATGATCGCCAACAACTCGTGCGGCTCCCACTCGGTGGCCTGGGGCACGACCGCCGACAGCGTGCGCGAGCTGTCCGTGCTCACCGCGCGCGGCGAGCGGCTGCGCCTCGGCAAGGAGTGGGCCGGGGCACCGGACGGCCTGCGCGCGCTGGCCGAGGGCGAGTTGGCCCGGCTGCGCACCGGCTTCCCCGACCTCCCCCGCCGCATCTCCGGGTACGCGCTGGACGCCCTGCTGCCCGAGCGCGGCGCGGACGTGGCGCGGTCCTTCTGCGGCTCGGAAGGCACCCTGGGCGTGCTGACCGAGGCGGTCGTGTCCCTGGTCCGCGCTCCGGCCGCACGGGCGCTGGCCGTGCTCGGGTACGCGGACGAGGGCGCCGCCGCCGAGGCGGCCCCCGCCCTGCTGCCCCACCGGCCGCTCACCGTGGAGGGCATGGCTCGCGACCTGGTGCCCGCCTCGGCGTCCGGGCTGCCCCGGGGCGGCGCCTGGCTGTTCGTGGAGACGGGCGGCGACACGGAGGCGGAGGCACGCGCGCGTGCCGAGGCGATCACCGGCGCGGCCGACGCCGTGGACACCCTGGTCGTCACCGATCCGCGCGCGCAGCGCGCCCTGTGGCGCATCCGCGAGGACGCGGCCGGTACGGCGACCCGGATGCCCGACGGCACCGAGGCGTGGCCCGGCTGGGAGGACTGCGCGGTGCCGCCCGCCCGCCTGGGCCCCTATCTGCGGGACTTCCGCTCCCTGCTCAGGGCCCACGACCTGCGCGGCACTCCGTACGGGCACTTCGGCGACGGCTGCATCCATGTCCGCATCGACTTCGACCTGCTGAGCGAGGCGGGCGTCGGGCGGTTCCGGCTGTTCTCGGAGGAGCTGGCCGACCTGGTGGTCGCGCACGGTGGCTCGCTGTCCGGGGAGCACGGCGACGGCCAGGCCCGCGCCGAGCTGCTGCCGAAGATGTACGGCGCGCCGACGGTCGCCCTGTTCGAGCGCGCCAAGGCCGTCTGGGACCCCGACGACCTGCTCAACCCGGGCATGCTGGTCCGCCCCGCCCCGCTGGACGCCAACCTCCGCTTCGCCGTGCTGCCGCGCGAACCGGTGGACGTCGCCTTCGGGTACCCGGCCGACGGCGGCGACTTCGGCGCGGCGGTCCGCCGGTGCGTCGGCGTCGCCAAGTGCCGTACGACGGAGGCGTCCGGGACCGCCGTGATGTGCCCCTCGTTCCGGGCGACCGGCGCCGAGGAGCACTCCACGCGCGGCCGCGCCCGGCTGCTGCACGAGATGCTGGCGGGCGAGCTGATCACCGACGGCTGGCGCTCCACGGAGGTGCGGGACGCCCTCGACCTCTGCCTGGCCTGCAAGGGCTGCCGCTCGGACTGCCCGGTCGGCGTCGACATGGCCACGTACAAGGCGGAGTTCCTGCACCACCACTACGCCGGGCGCCGCCGCCCCGCCGCCCACTACTCCATGGGCCTGCTCCCGCGCTGGCTGCGCTGGGCGGCCGCCACCCGCACGGCACCGGTCCTCAACGCGCTCGCCGCCGTCCCCCCGCTGGCCGCCGTCGCCAAGCGCCTGGCCGGGATCGCGCCCGAGCGCGCCATCCCACGCCTGGCGGCCCAGCCGTTCACCCGCTGGTGGCGCACCCGGCGGTGGCCGCTCCCGGCGGGCGGCGGCGACATGGTCGTCCTGTGGCCCGACACCTTCACCGAGCACCTGTCACCGTCCGTGGGCAGCGCCGCCGTACGGGTGCTGGAGGCGGCCGGACTCCGGGTGGCGCTGCCGCCGACGCTGCGGCTGCCCGGTGCGCGCATCGGCGACGGGAGATCGGCCGCCGTGAACCCGCTCTCCGTCCTGCGGGGCCGGGGCCGCGTCTGCTGCGGCCTCACCTACGTCTCGACGGGCCAGCTCGACCGCGCCCGTACGGTGCTGCGCCGCACCCTGGACCTGATGGAACCGGTCCTGGAGACCACCGCCCCGGTCGTCGTCCTGGAACCGAGCTGCGCCGCCGCGCTCCGCACCGACCTGCCCGCCCTGCTGCCCGAGGACCCGCGCGCCCAGCGCCTCGCCGATCGCGTGCTGACCTTCGCCCAGGCCCTTGAGCGCCACGCCCCCGGCTGGCGGCCGCCCCGCCTCGACCGCCCCGTCGCCGGTCAGACCCACTGCCACCAGCACGCCGTCCTCGGCGACGAGGCGGAGCGCCGGCTGCGCACGGCGGCGGGCCTGACCGGCGACCTCTCCGGCGGCTGCTGCGGCCTGGCCGGCGACTTCGGCTTCGAGAAGGGGCACTGGGAGGTGTCCACAGCCTGCGCGGAGGAGCAGCTCCTGCCGTCCGTGCGCAGCGCCCCGGACGGCACGGTGGTCCTGGCGGACGGCTTCTCCTGCCGCACACAGCTGGAGCAGCTCGCCGGGGTGCGCGGCAGACACCTGGCGGAGGTGCTGGCCGCGGCACTGGACGACGATGCGGCCCCGGACACGGACCCGGACCCGAACGCAGGAACGAGCGGGGACGGAGGTGCCGCCACGGAATGACAGTCTCCGGCGCGGGGGCGTAAGTTCCATAAGAGGTTCACACGCCTGACCTGGTCCACTACCGTGGACGTACCAGTACACCGCGATGGACGCATGCCGGACCACCCCTCCCGGCGGCGAACCCCGCGCGCACCACCCCATCCCATCCCACCCCCCGCCCCGACCCTTCCCGCACCAGCCCCTGGACCGCCCGTGAGCACCCCCGACACCGCACCCATGACCTCCGTCCCGTCGCCGTCCTCGTCACCCCTGCCGTCGGCGTCGGCGCCGGGTGGCGCGCAGGGCGCACAGGACGCACGGGGCGCGCAGGGTACCCCCGGCGGCTCGGGCCGCTTCGGGGCCTTCGGGCCCGTGGGCCTGGTGCTCGCCGGGTGCGTGTCCGTGCAGTTCGGCGGCGCGCTCGCGGTGACGCTGATGCCGAGGGCGGGCGCGCTGGGCGTGGTGAGCCTGCGGCTGCTGGTCGCCGCGATCGTGCTGCTGGTGGTCTGCCGCCCCCGGCTGCGCGGGCACTCGCGCGCCGACTGGGGCACGGTGGTCGCGTTCGGTGTGGCCATGGCCGCGATGAACGGCCTCTTCTACCAGGCCGTCGCCCGTATCCCCCTCGGCCCCGCCGTCACCCTCGAAGTCCTCGGCCCGCTCGCCCTGTCGGTGGTGGCCTCGCGCCGGGCGGTCAACGCGGTCTGGGCGGGCCTCGCCCTGGTCGGCGTCTTCCTCCTCGGCGGCGGTGGCTTCGGCGGACTCGACGGGGCCGGAGCCGCCTTCGCGGTGGGCGCGGGCGCGATGTGGGCGGCGTACATCGTCTTCAGCGCCCGCACCGGGCGGCGCTTCCCGCAGGCCGACGGACTCGCCCTGGCGATGGCGGTGGGCGCGGTGCTGTTCCTGCCGCTGGGCATCGCGGAGTCCGGCACGAAGCTGGCCGACCCGACGACCTTCGGCCTGGGCGCCGCCGTGGCGGTGCTGTCCTCCGTCCTCCCGTACACCCTGGAACTGCTCGCCCTGCGCCGCCTGCCCGCCGCCACCTTCGCCATCCTCATGAGCCTGGAACCGGCCATCGCCGCCCTGGCCGGTTTCCTCGTCCTCAGCCAGTCCCTGGCCCCCCTGGAACTCGTCGCGATAGCCCTGGTCATCGCGGCGAGCATGGGCGCGGTACGCACCCAGATAGGCCGAGGCAAGCCCCCGGCCCCCCGACTGGACTCCTGACATCGGGCCACTGCCCCGGGGCGTCTACGCCCGGTAAAAAATCATGCAAGCACGCTTGATTGTTTTCAAGGGCACTGCCATGCTCCCTGCCATGGCCGATCCGACACCCGTGTTCGACGATCTGCGGCAGGAAAGCGAAGAACTCGACCGGCTGGTCGCGCGGTTGGCGCCGCGGGAGTGGGGGCTGGCGACGCCCGCGCCCGGGTGGAGCGTGGCGCATCAGATCGCGCACCTGGCCTGGACGGACCGTTCCGCGCTGTGCGCCGTCACCGATGCGGACGGGTTCCGGGAGCTGGTGGAGAAGGCGCTCGCCGAGCCCGACGCGTTCGTGGACCGGGGCGCGGAGGAAGGCGCCGGGCTGCCGTCCGATGTGCTGCTGGCCCGGTGGCGGGAGGGCCGCGCCGGACTCGACACGGCGCTGCGGGCCGCGCCGCCCGGCGCGCGTTTCCCCTGGTACGGGCCGCCCATGTCGGCCGCGTCGGTGGCCACCGGGCGGCTGATGGAGACCTGGGCGCACGGACAGGACGTGGCGGACGCGCTGGGTGTGGTGCGCGCACCCAGTGACCGGCTCAGGCATGTGGTGCGCATCGGGGTGCGGGCGCGGGACTTCGCGTTCGGGGTGCGGGGGCTGCCTGTGCCGCAGGAGGAGTTCCGGGTGGAGGTGCGCGGGCCGTCCGGCGACCTGTGGACGTACGGACCCGAGGGCGCCGCGCAGCGCGTCACCGGCCCCGCGCTCGACTTCTGCCTGCTGGTCACCCAGCGCGCCCACCGCGCCGACCTCGCGGTATGCGCCGAGGGGCCGGACGCCGGCCGCTGGCTGGACATCGCACAGGCGTTCGCCGGACCGCCGGGCGCCGGGCGCGCGCCGAGGACGGACGGGGGGACGGCCGCGTGACGCTGCGCATCGGCAACGCCTCCGGCTTCTACGGCGACCGCTTCGACGCCATGCGCGAGATGCTCACCGGCGGTGACCTGGACGTCCTCACCGGCGACTACCTCGCCGAACTGACCATGCTGATCCTGGGCCGCGACCGCCTCAAGGACCCGGCCGCCGGATACGCCCGCACCTTCCTGCGGCAACTGGAGGAGTGCCTCGGCCTCGCGCACGAGCGGGGCGTGCGGATCGTGGCCAACGCGGGTGGACTGAACCCGGCCGGGCTCGCGGAACGGGTCCGGGAACTGGCCGACCGGCTCGGCCTGCCCGTCCGTGTCGCCCATGTCGAGGGCGACGACCTCACCGCCTCCCACCCGGGCGGCCTCGCTGCCCACGCCTACCTCGGCGGCTTCGGGATCGCCGCGTGCCTGAGCGCGGGCGCCGACGTCGTCGTCACCGGCCGGGTCACCGACGCCTCCCTGGTCACCGGCCCCGCCGCCGCCCACTTCGGCTGGCGGCCCGACGACTGGGACCGGCTCGCGGGCGCCACCGTCGCCGGGCATCTGCTGGAGTGCGGCGCGCAGGTCACCGGCGGCAACTACGCCTTCTTCGCCGACCACGCCCTCGACCGTCTGCGCCACCCCGGCTTCCCGCTCGCCGAGCTCCACGACGACGGCAGCGCGGTCCTCACCAAGCACCCCGGCACCGGCGGGGTCGTGGACACCGGCACGGTGACCGCCCAGCTCCTCTACGAGACCGGCGGCGCCCGCTACGCCGGGCCCGACGTCACCACGCGGCTGGACACCGTACGGCTGCGCCAGGACGGGCCCGACCGGGTGCGGGTGGACGGGGTGCGCGGGGAGGCGCCGCCGCCCACCCTCAAGGTCGGCGTCAACCGGCTCGGCGGCTTCCGCAACGAGGTCACCTTCGTCCTCACCGGGCTCGACATCGAGCGCAAGGCCGAGCTGGTGCGGCGGCAGCTCGACGACACGCTGCGCGCCGCGAAGCGCGCCCCCGCCGAGGTCCGCTGGGACCTCGTGCGCACCGACCGGCCCGACGCCGACACCGAGGAGACGGCCAGCGCGCTGCTCCGGCTCGTCGTGCGCGACCGGGACCCGGAGGCGGTGGGCCGGGCCCTCAGCGGCGCCGCCGTGGAACTGGCACTCGCCGGATACCCCGGCTTCCATGTCCTCGCCCCGCCCGGCAAGGGCGCCCCCTACGGCGTCTTCGAGGCCGCCCACGTGCCCCAGGACTCCATCCCGCACACCGCCGTCCTGCACGACGGCCGCCGTGTCACCGTGCCGCCCGCGCCCCGGGCGCGCGCCCTGGCGGACGTGCCCGCGCCGGATCTGCCGCCGCCGCTGCCGGACGGCCCGGTGCGGCGGGCGCCGCTCGGTCTGGTCGCCGGGGCCCGCAGCGGCGACAAGGGCGGCAGCGCCAACGTCGGGGTGTGGGCGCGGACCGACGACGCCTGGCGGTGGCTCGCGCACGAGCTGACCGCCGACCGGTTCCGGGAGCTGATCCCGGAGGCCCGCACGCTGCCCGTGACCCGGCACGCGCTGCCCGCGCTGCGCGCGCTGAACTTCGTCGTCGAGGGGATCCTCGGCGAGGGCGTCGCCGCCCAGCACCGCTTCGATCCGCAGGCCAAGGCCCTCGGGGAGTGGCTGCGCGCCCGCCACCTGGACATTCCGGAGGCTCTGCTGTGACGGTCCTGCCCACCGCCCTGGACACCGGCTCCGCCGAACACCGGGCGAACCGCGAGGC
Source organism: Streptomyces sp. PsTaAH-124 (assembly GCF_000373685.1). Lineage (NCBI taxonomy): Bacteria > Bacillati > Actinomycetota > Actinomycetes > Kitasatosporales > Streptomycetaceae > Streptomyces > Streptomyces sp. PsTaAH-124. Next base: position 102,520 of record NZ_KB892167.1, read on the forward strand.
CATGCTCGCCCGGCTCGCCGCACTGGAGGCCGAGCACGCCAAGGCGCTCGCGGGCGGTGGCCCCAAGTACGTCGAACGGCACCGCGGACGCGGCAAGCTGCTCGCCCGCGAGCGCATCGAGCTGCTGCTCGACCCCGACACGCCCTTCCTGGAGCTGTCGCCGCTGGCCGGCTGGGGCAGCGAGTACACCGTCGGCGCCTCGCTGGTCACCGGGATCGGCGTCGTCGAGGGCGTCGAGTGCCTGATCACCGCCAACGACCCGACGGTGCGCGGCGGCGCCAGCAACCCGTGGAGCCTGAAGAAGGCCCTGCGCGCCAACGACATCGCGCTCGCCAACCGGCTGCCCTGCATCAGCCTGGTCGAGTCCGGCGGCGCCGACCTGCCCTCCCAGAAGGAGATCTTCATCCCCGGCGGCGCCATCTTCCGGGACCTCACCAGGCTCTCGGCGGCCGGTGTCCCGACCGTCGCCGTCGTCTTCGGCAACTCGACGGCCGGCGGCGCCTACATCCCCGGCATGTCCGACCACACGATCATGGTCAAGGAGCGCGCCAAGGTGTTCCTCGGCGGGCCGCCACTGGTGAAGATGGCCACCGGTGAGGAGAGCGACGACGAGTCGCTGGGCGGCGCCGAGATGCACGCGCGCGTGTCCGGCCTCGCCGACCACTTCGCCGTCGACGAACGCGACGCGCTGCGCCAGGCGCGCCGGGTCGTCGCCCGGCTCAACCACCGCAAGGCCCATCCCGACCCCCCCTTCGCGCTTTCACCCAAATACGACAACGAGGACCTTCTCGGGATCGTTCCGGGCGATCTGAAGGTCCCCTTCGACCCGCGCGAGGTCATCGCCCGGATCGTCGACGCCTCCGACTTCGACGAGTTCAAACCGCTGTACGGGACCAGCCTGGCCACCGGCTGGGCGAGCCTGCACGGCTACCCGGTCGGCATCCTGGCCAACGCGCGGGGGGTGCTGTTCAGCGAGGAGTCGCAGAAGGCCGCGCAGTTCATCCAGCTCGCGAACCAGCGCGACATCCCGCTGCTGTTCCTGCACAACACCACCGGCTACATGGTGGGCCGCGAGTATGAGCAGGGCGGCATCATCAAGCACGGCGCCATGATGATCAACGCGGTCGCCAACTCCCGCGTCCCGCACCTGTCCGTGCTCCTGGGCGCCTCCTACGGCGCCGGGCACTACGGCATGTGCGGGCGGGCCTACGACCCGCGCTTCCTGTTCGCCTGGCCCAGCGCCAAGTCGGCCGTGATGGGCCCGCAGCAGCTCGCGGGCGTCCTGTCGATCGTCGCCCGGCAGTCGGCGGCGGCCAAGGGGCAGCCCTACGACGACGACGCGGACGCGGCGCTGCGCGCCATGGTCGAACAGCAGATCGAGGCCGAGTCGCTGCCGATGTTCCTGTCCGGGCGGCTCTACGACGACGGCGTCATCGACCCGCGCGACACCCGCACCGTGCTCGGCCTGTGCCTGTCCGCCGTCCACACCGCCCCCTACGAGGGCGCCCGCGGCGGCTTCGGCGTCTTCCGGATGTGAGGGACCGTCCTGTGATTTCCCACCTGCTCGTCGCCAACCGGGGCGAGATCGCCTGCCGGATCTTCCGCACCTGCCGCGCACTGGGCATCCGCACCCTGGCCGTGCACTCCGACGCGGACGCGGACGCCCTGCACGCGCGCGTGGCCGACGCCGCCGTACGCCTGCCGGGGGACACCCCCGCCGAGACGTATCTGCGCGGCGACCTGATCGTGAAGGCGGCCCTCGCGGCCGGGGCGGACGCCGTGCACCCCGGCTACGGCTTCCTCTCCGAGAACGCCGGATTCGCCCGCGCCGTCCTGGATGCGGGCCTGGTCTGGGTCGGCCCGCCGCCCGAGGCGATCGAGGCGATGGCGTCCAAGACCCGCGCCAAGCAGCTCATGGGCATCGCGCCCCTGGACGAGGTCACCGAGGCCGACCTGCCCGTCCTGGTGAAGGCGGCGGCGGGCGGCGGCGGCCGCGGCATGCGGATCGTACGGCGCCTGGCGGACCTGGAGACCGAACGGGCCGCCGCGCGCGCGGAGGCCGCGCACGCCTTCGGCGACGGCGAGGTGTTCACCGAGCCGTACCTGGAGGACGGCCGCCACATCGAGGTGCAGGTGCTCGCCGACACCCACGGCACCGTGTGGGCGCTGGGCACCCGCGACTGCTCCCTCCAGCGCCGCCACCAGAAGGTCGTCGAGGAGGCACCCGCCCCCGGGCTGTCCGCCGCCCTGGAAGAGGAACTGCGCGAGCTGGCGGTACGGGCCGCGCGCGCCGTCGACTACACCGGCGCCGGAACCGTCGAGTTCCTGGTGGCCGACGGCCGGGCGCACTTCCTGGAGATGAACACCCGCCTCCAGGTGGAACACCCCGTCACCGAGGCCGTGTTCGGCGTCGACCTGGTCGCCGAGCAGCTCCGCGTCGCCGAGGGCCACGCCCTGCCCGCCGCACCGCCACGCGCGCGTGGACACGCGATCGAGGCCCGCCTGTACGCCGAGGACCCCGCCCGCGACTGGGCCCCGCAGACCGGCACCCTGCACCGCCTCGCCGTCCCGGACGGCGTCCGCCTGGACACCGGCTACACCGACGGCGACACCATCGGCGTGCACTACGACCCGATGCTCGCCAAGGTCGTCGCCCACGCCCCCACGCGCGCGGAGGCCGTCCGCCGCCTCGCCGGGGCCCTGGAACGCGCCGAGGTGCACGGCCCGGTCACCAACCGCGACCTGCTCGTCCGCTCCCTGCGGCACGAGGAGTTCACCGCCGGCCGCATGGACACCGGCTTCTACGGCCGCCACCTCGCCGGGCTGACCGCGCCCGAGCGCGACCCGTACGCCCCGCTGGCCGCCGCCCTCGCCGACGCCCACGGCCGCTCCCGCTTCGGCGGCTGGCGCAACGTGCCCTCGCAGCCGCAGGTCAAGCGCTACCTGATGGCGGGCGAGGAGCACGAGGTCCGCTACCGGCACACCCGCGCGGGACTGGCCGCCGACACCGGCGAGGTGCGCGTGGTGCACGTGGACGCGCGCCGGGTCGTCCTGGAGGCGGACGGCGTACGGCGCCCGTACACCGTCACCCGCTACGGCGACCGGGTCCATGTGAACGGCACCGCCCTCACCGCCCTGCCCCGCTTCCCCGACCCGGCCGCCCAGCGCGCCCCCGGGTCCCTGCTCGCCCCCATGCCCGGCACCGTCGTCCGCCTCGCCGACGGCCTCGCCGAAGGAGCCGCCGTACGGGCCGGAGAGCCCCTGCTGTGGCTGGAGGCGATGAAGATGGAACACAAGATCTCCGCGCCCGTCACCGGCACCCTCACGGCCCTGCACGCCACCCCCGGGCAGCAGGTCGAGCCCGGCGCGCTGCTGGCGGTGGTGCGGGAGGACCAGGGGCACGGAGAACCGCGCGAGCAACCCCAGCCCACCCGCACCCGGGAGACCGCATGAGCCCCGTCATCGAAACCGAAGAGCACCAGGCCCTGCGCGCCGCCGTGTCGGCGCTCGGCAAGCGCTACGGACGCGACTACATCGCCCGCACCGTCGCCGAGGGCCACCACCCCGCCGAACTGTGGGCCGAGGCCGGAAAGCTCGGCTACCTCGGCGTCAACCTGCCCGAGGAGTACGGCGGCGGAGGCGGCGGCGTCGCCGAGCTCTGCCTCGTCCTGGAGGAACTGGGCGCCGCGGGAGCCCCGTTGCTGATGCTGGTCGTCTCACCGGCCATCTGCGGCACCGTCATCGCCCGCTTCGGCACCGAGGAGCAGAAGCGCGCCTGGCTGCCCGGGATCGCCGACGGCACCCGCACCATGGCCTTCGCCATCACCGAACCCGACGCCGGGTCCAACTCCCACCGCATCACCACCACCGCGCGCCGCGACGGCGACGACTGGCTGCTCACCGGCCGCAAGGTGTTCATCTCCGGGGTGGACATCGCCGACGCCGTGCTCGTCGTCGGCCGCACCGAGGACGCCCGCACCGGCCGCCTCAAGCCCTGCCTGTTCATCGTCCCGCCGGACGCCGAGGGCTTCGGGCGCCGCCCCATCGACATGGAACTGAACGCGGCCGAGAAGCAGTTCGAGCTGACCCTGGACGACGTGCGGCTGCCCGCCGACGCGCTCGTCGGCGACGAGGACGCGGGCCTGCTCCAGCTGTTCGCCGGACTCAACCCCGAACGCATCATGACCGCCGCCTTCGCCATCGGCATGGGCCGCTACGCGCTGGAACGGGCCCTGGAGTACGCCCGCGAGCGCTCCGTGTGGAAGACCCCGATCGGCGCCCACCAGGCCATCGCCCACCCGCTCGCCCAGGCCCACATCGACCTCGAACTGGCCCGCCTGATGATGCAGAAGGCCGCCCATCTGTACGACGCGGGCGACGACATCGGCGCCGGGGAGGCCGCGAACATGGCCAAGTACGCGGCCGGGGAAGCCTGTGTGAAGGCGGTCGACCAAGCCGTGCACACCCTCGGCGGCAACGGCCTCACCCGCGAGTTCGGCCTCGCCTCCCTGATCACCGCGTCCCGCGTGGCCCGTATCGCCCCGGTCAGCCGGGAAATGATCCTGAACTACGTGTCCCACCAGAGCCTGGGCCTGCCCAAGTCGTACTGACCCGCCGACCCGCCGTCGGCGGGGCGAGGAGGAACCGTGTTCCGCAGCGAGTACGCAGACGTTCCGGCCGTGGAACTGCCCATCCACGAAGCCGTCCTGGGGCACGCCGCCGACTTCGGCGACACGCCCGCGCTGATCGACGGCACGGACGGCACCACCCTCACCTACGCACAGGTCGACCGGTTCCACCGCCGCCTCGCCGCGGCGCTCGCGGAGACCGGCGTGCGCAAGGGCGACGTCCTCGCCCTGCACAGCCCCAACACGATCGCCTTCCCGCTCGCCTTCTACGCCGCCACGCGCGCGGGTGCCTCGGTCACCACCGTGCACCCGCTCGCCACGCCCGAGGAGTTCGCCAAGCAGCTACGGGACTCCGCGGCCCGCTGGATCGTCACCGTCTCGCCGCTGCTCGGCACCGCCCGCGAGGCCGCCCGCCTCGCGGGCGGGGTGCGGGAGATCCTGGTCTGCGACAGCGCGGAGGGGCACCGCTCGCTGACCGCCATGCTGGCCTCCACTGCGCCCGAACCGGACGTCGTGATCGACCCGGTGGAGGACGTCGCCGTCCTGCCGTACTCCTCGGGCACCACCGGCACCCCCAAGGGCGTGATGCTCACCCACCGGCAGATCGGCACCAACCTCGCCCAGCTCGAACCGGCGGTCACCATCGGCCCCGGCGACCGCATCCTCGCCGTCCTGCCCTTTTTTCATATCTACGGGCTCACCGCCCTGATGAACGCCCCGCTGCGCAAAGGCGCCACCGTCGTCGTCCTGCCCCGCTTCGAGCTGGACACCTTCCTCGCCGCCGTCCAGAACCACCGCATCGGCATCCTGTACGCCGCCCCGCCGATCGTCCTCGCCCTCGCCAAGCACCCGGCGGTCGACGGATACGACCTGTCGTCGCTGAAGTACGTCCTCAGCGCGGCCGCACCCCTGGACGCCCAGCTCGCCGCCGCCTGCTCCCGGCGCCTGGGCCTGCCCCCGGTCGGCCAGGCGTACGGCATGACCGAACTGTCCCCGGGCACGCATGTCGTCCCGCCCACCGCCCTGCACGAGGCGCCCCCCGGCACCGTCGGCAAGCTCATCGCCGGTACCGAGATGCGCATCGTCGCCCTCGACGACCCGGCACGCGACCTCGGGCCCGGCGAGGCCGGCGAGATCCTGGTGCGCGGCCCCCAGGTCATGAAGGGCTATCTGGGGCGGCCCGAGGAGACCGGCGCCCTGATCGACGCCGACGGCTGGCTGCACACCGGCGACGTCGGCCGGGTCGACGCCGACGGCTGGCTCTTCGTCGTCGACCGCGTCAAGGAACTCATCAAGTACAAGGGCTACCAGGTGGCACCCGCCGAACTGGAGGCCCTGCTCCTCACCCACCCGGACATCGCCGACGCCGCCGTGGTCGGCGCCCGCGACGACGACGGCAACGAGATCCCGCACGCCCACGTGGTGCGCGGCCCCGCCGCCGCCGGACTCTCCGCGGAAGCGGTCATGCGGTACGTCGCCGAGCGCGCCGCCCCCTACAAGCGGGTGCGCCGCGTCACCTTCACCGACGCCGTGCCGCGCGCCGCCTCCGGCAAGATCCTGCGACGACAGCTCAGGGACCGCACATGACCACCGACACCACCGCGCTCGTCACCCGCACCCGCACCCGCGGCGTGCAGACCCTCACCCTCGACGCGCCCGCCACCCGCAACGCCCTGTCCGCCGCGCTCGTCGCCGAACTCGACGCGGCACTCGCCGACTGCGCCGCCGACCCCGGCGTCCGCGCCGTCGTCCTCACCCACACCGGCACCACCTTCAGCGCGGGCGCCGACCTGCGCGACCCGCCCGCCCCCGAGGCCCTGACCGGACTGCTGCGCCGGATCGTGGAACTGCCCCGCCCGGTCCTCGCCCGGGTCACCGGACACGTCCGCGCGGGCGGCCTCGGCCTGCTCACGGCCTGCGACATCGCCGCCGGTGCGCACACGTCGACCTTCGCGTTCACCGAGGTGCGCATCGGGGTCGCGCCCGCCGTGATCTCGCTGCCGCTGCTGCCGCGCGCCGACCCACGCGCCCTGGCCCGCTACTACCTCACCGGGGAGCGCTTCGACGCGGCCGAGGCGGCGCGCATCGGCCTGCTCACCGCCGCGGGCGACGACGTCGACGCCGTACTCGACCCCATGCTCGACGGGCTGCGCCGCTCGGCCCCCGAGGCCCTGGCCGCGACGAAACGGCTGCTCACGGCTAAGGTGCTGGAGACCTTCGACCGGGAGGCGGACGGCCTGACCGCGCTCTCGGCCCGGCTGTTCGCCTCCGCCCAGGCCAGGGAGGGGATGACGGCCTTCCTCGAACGACGGGATGCCGCATGGGTGCTGTGACCCCCGCCGACCGCCGCCCCAAGCAGGACCGCAGCCGGGCCACCCGGCAGCGGCTCCTCCAGGCGGCGGTCGCCTGCCTCGCCGAACACGGCTGGGCCGGATCCACGGTGTCCGTCGTCGCCGAGCGCGCCGGGGTCTCCCGGGGCGCGGCACAGCACCACTTCCCCACCCGCGAGGACCTGTTCACCGCTGCCGTCGAGTACGTCGCCGAGGAGCGCTCCACCGCCCTGCGCGCCCTGTTCCCGCAGGGCACCCAGGGCGCGCGCGGTGACCGGCGGGCCGTCGCGGGCGCCCTGGTCGACCTGTTCACCGGACCGCTCTTCCGCGCCGCCCTGCACCTGTGGGTGGCCGCCTCCAACGAGGACCAGCTCGGCGCCCGCGTCACCGAACTGGAGGCCCGCGTCGGCCGCGAGACCCACCGCATCGCCGTGGAACTCCTCGGCGCCGACGAGAGCCGCCCCGGCGCCCGCGAGAGCGTGCAGGGCTTCCTCGACATGGCGCGCGGCCTGGGCCTGGCCAACCTCCTCACCGACGACGCGGCCCGCCGCGACCGCGTCGTCGCCCAGTGGGCGGCCATGCTCGACGACGCGCTGGGCTGACCCGACGCCCCGACGCCCCGACGGGCGGCGCGGGTGCGCTCAGTGCGCGATGGCCTCGTACCCCTCGATCTCCTGCGGACCGCGCGGACCGGGACCGATGTACCGCGCGGAGGGACGCACCAGGCGGCCGGTCCGCTTCTGCTCCAGGATGTGCGCCGACCAGCCCGCCGTACGGGCACAGGTGAACATCGACGTGAACATGTGCGCCGGGACCTCGGCGAAGTCCAGCATGATCGCCGCCCAGAACTCCACGTTCGTGGCCAGCACCCGGTCCGGACGGCGGCTGTGCAGCTCCTCCAGGGCCGCCTTCTCCAGCGCCTCGGCCACCTCGTAGCGCGGCGCGCCCAGTTCGCGGGCGGTGCGGCGCAGCACCCGCGCGCGCGGGTCCTCGGCCCGGTACACCCGGTGGCCGAAGCCCATCAGCCGCTCGCCGCGGTCCAGCGTCCGGCGCACGTACCCGGCCGCGTCCCCGGTCCGCTCGATCTCCTCGATCATGCCGAGCACCCGGGAGGGCGCCCCGCCGTGCAGCGGACCGGACATCGCGCCCACCGCGCCCGACAGGGCGGCGGCCACGTCGGCGCCGGTGGAGGCGATGACCCGGGCGGTGAACGTCGAGGCGTTCATGCCGTGCTCGGCGGCGGAGGACCAGTAGGCGTCCACGGCCGCCACATGCCGCGGATCGGGCTCGCCGCGCCAGCGGATCATGAACCGCTCGGTGATGGAGCCCGCCTTGTCGATCTCGCTCTGCGGCACCATCGGCAGGCCCTGCCCGCGCGCGGACTGGGCGACGTAGGACAGCGCCATCACGGCCGCCCGCGCCAGATCGTCGCGGGCCTGCTCGGCGTCGATGTCCAGCAGCGGCTTCAGGCCCCACACCGGCGCCAGCATCGCCAGCGCCGACTGCACGTCCACCCGGATGTCGCCCGAGTGCACCGGGATCGGGAACGGCTCGGCGGGCGGCAGCCCGGGGTTGAAGGCGCCGTCGACGAGCAGCCCCCACACATTGCCGAAGGAGACCTTGCCGACGAGATCCTCGATGTCGACGCCCCGGTACCGCAGGGCGCCGCCCTCCTTGTCGGGTTCGGCGATCTCCGTCTCGAACGCGACGACTCCCTCGAGTCCGGGCACGAAATCGGACATCAGGCGGCTCCTCGTGGTCTGTGCGGCAGATGGGGCGACGGAGACGACGCCCAGCTGTCGGAGGTCGGAAGTGGCGCGCGCCGTACGGATCCGCGGTCGCGTGGCACAGACTCGCGGTCCGGGGCGGTCATCCCTGTCATGCCCCGCGCGGTCGGCGGTCACCCCACCGGGTCGGCAACAGCACGATATCCCTGAGTGCCACCTTTGGGGAGAGAGTGCGGCACTCAGTGCCATGCAGTGACGAAGGACACGCTGCGGACCAAGGGCCGCCATACGGCAGGATGACCGCGTGACCGACCGAGAAGCCGGAGAATCAGCGCCGCTCGACCTCGCCTCCATGCGCAAGCACTACCGCGCCGAGGGCCTGTCCGAGGCCGAACTGGCCGACACTCCCGTGGCGCAGTTCGCCCGCTGGTTCCGGCAGGCGGCCGCCGAGGGACGCCTGTTCGAGCCCAACGCCATGGTCGTCTCCACCGCCGATGCCGCGGGCCGCCCCAGCTCCCGCACGGTCCTGCTCAAGGGCTTCGACGAACAGGGCTTCGTCTTCTACACCAACTACGACTCCCGCAAGGGACGCGATCTCGCCGAGAACCCGCACATCTCCCTGCTGTTCCCCTGGCACCCCATGGCCCGCCAGGTCATCGTCGAGGGCGTCGCCCGCCGCACCGGACGCGAGGAGACCGCCGCCTACTTCCGCAGCCGCCCGCACGGCTCCCGGCTCGGCGCCTGGGCCAGCGCCCAGTCCACGGTCATCACCACCCGCGGCGTCCTGGACGCCTCCTACGCCGAACTCGCCGCCCGCTACCCCGAGGGCGAGGAGGTCCCCGTCCCGCCCCACTGGGGCGGCTTCCGCGTCGCACCCCGCTCCGTCGAGTTCTGGCAGGGCCGCGAGAACCGCCTCCACGACCGCCTGCGCTACGTCGCCGAGGCGGACGGCGGCTGGCGGGTGGAGCGGCTGAGCCCCTGAGCCTCCCGAGCGCCGCCGGGGCGGTTCACCGCGCGGACACGCCGTATTGACACGGCTGTGGTTCAGACCTCACCGTGATCCGCGACACGCAGACCTGCCGAAGGGACGGACCCCGCATGAGCGACCGCACGTTGGCCGGCCAGTTCTTCGACGCCGCCATCGGCCTGCTCCAGCGGGTCCGGGACGAGGAGGCCGACTCCATCACGGCCGCCGGCACCCTGCTCGCCGACACCGTCGCCGCGGGCGGCCGGCTGTTCGCCTTCGGCGCCGGACACTCCTCCCTCGCCGCCCAGGACGTCGTCTACCGCGCCGGCGGCCTCGCCCTGATGAACCTGCTCACCGTCCCCGGCACCGTCGGCGTCGACGTCATGCCCGCCACCCTCGGCTCCGCCCTGGAACGCGTCGACGGCCTCGCCGCCGCCGTCCTGGACAGCTCCCCGCTGCGCGCGGGCGACACCCTGGTCATCGTCTCGCTGTCCGGCCGCAACGCCCTGCCCGTCGACATGGCCCTGCACGCCCGCTCCCTCGGCGTCCACGTGATCGGCGTGACCTCCGTCGCCTACGCGAGCGAGACCAGCTCCCGCCACTCCTCGGGCACCTACCTCAAGGACCACTGCGACCTGGTCCTCGACTCCAAGATCGCCATCGGCGACGCCGAACTCACCCTCGACACCGTCCCGGCGCCCTTCGCCCCCGCCTCCACCGTCGTCACCTCCGCCCTCCTCCAGGCCGTCCTCGCGACCGCCGCCGGAGTCCTGGCCGAGCGTGGCATCGAGCCCCCGCTGCTGCGCTCCGGCAATGTCGACGGCGGCCTCGAATGGAACAGCCGCGTCTTCGACCAGTACGCGGACCGCATCTTCTACCGGCGCTGACGGCCGCCACCGCGACACCACGCCCCCGCGGCACCGGTCGCGCGCGCCCCCGCGCCAAACCGGTTGACCGCCCCGCGGAGGTACGGTTCGCTGCTCCCGTGTCTGATCTTCGTATCGAACCCGTGTCCGGCGAGGCCATGCTCCGCGCGTGGCGGCACGTCCACAACACGATCGTGCCCCCCGCCGCCCTCACCCTCGACGAGGTCCGCGAGCGCGCCGGACGCAACCGGCTGGAGAACGCCTACCTCGGCGACACCCTCGTGGGCTGCTCCACCGTGCGCCCGCCCGCGGGCGAGGACGCCGTCGCCACCGTCATCGCGCGCGTGCTCCCCGGCCACCGCCGCACGGGCATCGGCACCGCCCTGTACACCCGGGGCCTCACCCACGCGCGCGTGCTCGGCGCGCGCGCCGTGGAGACCGTCGTCCTGGCCGCCAACGAGGACGGCGTACGCTTCGCCGCCGCCCGCGGCTTCACCGAGACCGAGCGGTACGTACTCCCCGACGAGCACGACGTATGGCTGACGCTGCGCCTGACGGCCACTGACACCCGCTGACACGGGAACCCCGCGCTCCCCGCTCCGCACCGGCTCGGGAGACCAATCTCGGGGAACCCGGTGTGTGCTGCATCACGTTCAAGTTGAATGATGGTGAGAGAGCGAACCGACGCGCCGTACCAGCGGACGCAGCCTGATGGGGGTCCAGGTGAGTGCTTCCCGGCGTAGAGGAGCCACCGACGAACTGGGACCGGACGAGCCCGATCCCCGACGGGACGGCTCCGGGGCCGACGACGGCCCCGACGGGCCCGGTGTCCCCGGCGGCCCCGACGGCTCCGACCTGCTCGCCGCCCTCCTCGACGGCATGGACGCCGCCCTGTGCGCCTTCGACGCGGACGGCGTGGTCACCCACTGGAACCGCGAGGCCGAACGCATCCTCGGCTGGACCAGCGCCGAGGCCGTCGGCCGGCACGGCTTCGCCGGCTGGGCCGTACGCAGCGCCGACGCCGAGGAGGTCGAACGGCGGCTGATGTCCGCCATGCACGCCACCGGACGGCAGGTCCACGAGTTCGCCCTGCTCACCAAGGACGGCGGACGCGTCCTCGTACGCACCCAGTCCGCCGCCGTGCGCGGCCCCGACGGCAGGCCCGCCGGCCTGTACTGCGCCTTCAGCGAGGTGCACGCCCAGATCGACCTGGAACGCTCCATCGCCCTGAGCGAGGCCCTCTTCGAGGACGCCTCCTGGGGCGTCGTCCTCATCGACGCCGACCTGCGCCCCGCCGTCGTCAACGCGCACGCGGCCCAGGCCCTCGGCACCGGCCGCACCGCCGCCCTCGGCCGCCCCCTGGGCGAACTCCTCTCCCAGGGCGTCGAGGAACTGGAGAGCGCCCTCACCCACGTCCTGGCGGAGGGCGCACCCCCCGCACCCGCCGAGATCTGGGTGGGCGTACGCGGCCCCGAGGGCGAACGGCGGCGCTGCTGGCGCAGCGGCTTCGTCCGGCTCGCCTCGCCCCTCGCCGAGGAACCCGTCCCGCTCGGCGTCGCCTGGCTCTTCGCCGACGTCACCGAATCCCGGCGCAGCGAACAGGAAGCCTCCCTGCTGCGCTTCCGCACCAACCAGCTGCACCGCGCCGCCCGCGCCGCCGCCGAGTGCGACAACCCGCTGGAGGCCGCCACCGTCCACCTCGACTTCGCCCTGGCGGGCTTCGCCGACCACGCCCTCGTCGACCGCGTACGCCACCCCGCGGGCGCCGCCCGCACCCCGGCACCGGACGACACCGACGCGCCGCCGGCCGACCTGGTCCGCGCCGCCGCCACCCCCACCGCCGGACCCGGCCCCAGCCTGCTCACCGGCCAGGCCGGACTCCCCGTCCGCTACGCCGAGGGCCACCCCGCCCTCCAGTGCATCCAGCGCACCGGCTCGGTACGCGCCACCGTCGGCACCGCACCGGCCGACCAGGCCCGCCTCTGGGCCCAGGCCCGGCAGTGGCCCACCGACACCGTCCACGCCCTGTGCGCGGTCCTCCGCAGCCGCGGCCGCACCCTCGGCGTCGTCACCTTCCTGCGCACCACGGGCCGAGCCCCCTTCGAACGCGCCGACTCGGCCCACGCCGAGGACATCGCCGCCCGCATCGCGACCACCCTGGACCTGGCGGAACTGCTGGAGCGTCCCGAGCGTCCCGGACGGCCCGGGAGCGGTCCTGGAAAAAGCGGTTGATCGGGCGCCGGACGGTTCCTAGGGTGTGGAGTACACGAGAAGGGAGGTGGTTCGGCAGATGTATGGAAACCGGACGCGTGAGGTGGCTGCGGGCTAGCGGCCCGTCACCACGTTCAGTGCGGTGCCGGACCGGCGTGTGAGTTGTGCGCGCAGCCGGCCCGATCCCAAGCAGTCACCCGACCCGCGAGCTGCCGGTACGTCCGGCCGGCTCTCCGCCGTCAGGCGGAGGACCCAGCTCGCGGGTCGTCTGCGTGTGCGCGGATTGTCGCACTCCGTTTCCGCCGGAGACCGCTGTTCGCGCGGAGCGCTCCGATTGTCAGTGGTATGCGTCAGAATTGAGTTCAGGGTCAGCGCACGCGCCGTGAAGTCGCAGGGCTTCCGGCAGAGGTAATCGAGGGGCACGTATGTCCGGACTGATCGACACCACGGAGATGTATCTCCGCACCATCCTCGAGCTGGAGGAGGAAGGCGTCGTCCCCATGCGCGCCCGGATCGCGGAGCGCCTGGACCAGAGTGGACCGACCGTGAGCCAGACGGTCGCGCGGATGGAGCGGGACGGTCTCGTCTCGGTGGCCGCGGACCGGCATCTGGAGCTGACGGACGAGGGCCGCAGGCTGGCCACGCGCGTGATGCGCAAGCACCGGCTGGCGGAGTGTCTGCTGGTCGACGTGATCGGCCTGGAGTGGGAGCAGGTGCACGCCGAGGCGTGCCGCTGGGAGCATGTGATGAGCGAGGCGGTGGAGCGCCGGGTGCTGGAGCTGCTGCGGCATCCGACCGAGTCGCCGTACGGCAATCCGATCCCGGGTCTTGAGGAGCTGGGCGAGAAGGACGGCGCGGACCCGTTCCTGGACGCGGGTCTGGTCGCGCTGAGCGAGCTGGATCCGGGTGCCGAGGGGAAGACGGTCGTGGTGCGCCGGATCGGGGAGCCGATCCAGACGGACGCGCAGCTGATGTACACGCTGCGGCGCGCGGGTGTGCAGCCGGGCTCGGTGGTGAGCGTGACCGAGGCGGCGGGCGGTGTGCTGGTGGGCAGCGGGGGTGAGGCGGCGGAGCTGGAGTCGGAGGTCGCCTCGCACGTCTTCGTCGCCAAGCGCTGATCCGGCCGGTCCAGCCGGTCCGGCCGGTCCGGACGACCGGGTGGCGGTCCGGTCCGCCCGTCCGGTCCGCCGGGGTCGTCGCGTCGGCCGTCGTGTCCGGTCGTCCGATCCGTTTCCGGTCTTCCGGGGGCCTCTCCGGTGGCCGTCTCCGTCCGGTTTTCGTGCGTCGAAGCGGAGCGCTCGGGAGCCCGGCGTGCGACGCTGTTGCGTGAGGCATATGACGCTGGGGGGTGGGGGAGGATGTGGCGCACCGTGCACACCACGCGGACGTGGAGAGGGCCCCGGCGCTGAGCGGCGCCGGGGCCGGTCCTCCCCTGTGCGACCCGGAGCCCCGAGCTCCCAGGGTCGTCCCCTCGGACCGCTTTTCCCCGAGTGGTCCGCCTCCCGTTGAAGATCTCCCCTCGGCGGCGGCGATCATTCCTTGCGGCGGGTCACTCGAACGAGGGGTGTTCGTGACGCAAGCGGCTTTTTCGAATGGGTATTCGATAATCTGGTAAGTGGAATCACGGCTCCCGCACCCGCACGGACAGCGCACGAGCAGACCGGACGGACCGGGTAGACCGGGCAGGCCGGGCAGAACTGCCGGACGGCCTGCCGGGCGGTGGCGAGCGGGCGGTCGTGGCGGAGCCAGGGCAGAGCTAGGGGGTGCCAGGACCACATGGCGCGGCGTATCGACGTGACCGGGGCGGGCGGCGTACGGCTGGCCGCCTGGGAGTTCGCCGAACCCCCGAAGGAGCGGCCGTACGTACCGGCGCGGGCCGGTGCCCACCGCGGCGGGCTGCCGCGGCAGCTCAGCGAGCCGCCCGAGCCCCCTGATCCGCAGGCACCGGCGGCCGGTCACGCGCGGGCGGCCGGTGCCGGGGGCGCCGGGGTGCTGTTACTGCACGGACTCATGGGCCGGGCCTCCCACTGGGCGCCGACCGCCCGCTGGCTCGCCGAGCGGCACCGCACCGTGGCCCTGGACCAGCGGGGCCACGGCCAGAGCGAGAAGCCCCCGCGGCGCGCGTACACCCGCGAGGCCTACATCGAGGACGCCGAGGCGGCCGTGGAGCAGCTCGGTCTCGGCCCGGCCGTCCTCGTCGGACACGCCATGGGCGCGCTGACCGCCTGGCAGCTCGCCGCCAAGCGCCCCGACCTGGTGCGCGCACTGGTCATCTGCGACATGCGCGCCTCCGCGCTCGGCGCGGCCTCCCAGCGCGAGTGGGAGGACTGGTTCAAGACCTGGCCGACGCCGTTCGCCACCCTCGCCGATGTCCGCAAGTGGTTCGGCGCGGACGATCCCTGGGTGGAGCGGCCGGATCCGGCCCGCGGCGCGTTCTACGCCGAGATCATGCACGAGGGCGCGGACGGCTGGCGCCCCGTGTTCGAACCCGAGCAGATGCTCGTCTCCCGCGAGACCTGGGTGTACGACGCGCACTGGGAGGAACTGGCCCAGGTGCGGTGCCCGGCCCTCGTCGTCCGCGGCCTCGACGGCGAACTGGGCCGCGCGGAGGCGCAGGAGATGGTCCGCGTCCTGCCGCTCGGCGAGTACGCGGAGGTCACCGACGCCGGCCACCTCGTCCACTTCGACCAGCCCGAGGCATGGCGGGCGGCCGTCTCGCCGTTCCTGGAAAGGGTCCTCGCCCCGTGAACACGCCCACCGTCCGGGCCCCCTCCACCGCCGCCCAGGACCTGTCCGGCCGGTCATGGTGGAGGGAGGCAACAGTGCCTTGTGGGCCCGCGTCTTCGCCGTGATCGGCCGGACAGATCCTTGGGAGGAGTTCCTGCGGTCCTTCCACGCCGAGCACCCCGCCGTCACCGGCGATGCCCTCGGCGGCGGCCGGGCCCCGGACGGGCGGTCCAGTTACGCGATCCTCGCCGGCCGGGTTCGAGCCGCCGCGCTGGGAGACCGTGGAGATCGATCTGAGCGGACCGGCGGAGCGGGTCTGGGCGGCCGTCTCCGGTATCTACGACGTCGGACCGCTCGCCCCGGCCGCCGTGGCAGCCCTCCGGGCGGACTTCCTCACCGGGGCGCAGTCCCTGGCGTCGGCGGACGGCCGCGTCCCGTGCGGCTTCCGCGTCCACATCGCGACGGCCGACGCGCCGCCTGAGCGGAGCCGGGAGCGCGGGTCGTGGGGTGCTGTGTCCGGCGTCCGGCCTCCGGTGCGGTGCTTGCGCGGGTGCCGGTCGGGTGCCGCTCGGGTGCCGTTCCCGGTCGCGGTATCCGTCCGGCGGCTCCTGTACCGGCGGGGCTGCGGTCCGGGGCGTGCTTGCGCGGGGCCGTCGGTGTCACGCCCCCCCCCGGGACGTCGGTCCCGGAGGCTGGTGGGGTCGGGCGGCGGCCGCCTCCTCCCCTGAGCTCGCCGGGGGAGGAGGCGGCGGGCGGATCCGCCGTGGGACCGGCGGCGCCCGGTGTCAGCCCTTGCTCACCGCTGTGAGGATCTCCGGGAGGCGGGATGCCGTGCGGGGGGCGGACAGGCGCAGGCCGAGGAGGGTGACGGCGGTGCCGTAGAGGGCGCCGGTGGGCAGGAGGAGCCAGCCGAGGCCGTCGCCGGTCGCGCTGACGTGGGTCCAGACGGCGAAGGCGATGACCGGGGAGCACAGCAGGGCCGCGGAAAGCATGCCGCCGAAGATGGCGATCCAGGCGAGCCCGGCCTGCCCCGGGGCCACGTTCTTGTAGCCCTCCTGCGGGATGGAGTACGGGAAGCGGGCCGACGCCCAGGCCCCGGTCGCCAGCATCGCGCCGAGCAGGGCGAAGGACACCCCGAGCACCTCGGGCAGCCGGGCCCAGTCGCCGACCAGCGCCGCCGTCAGGACCGTGACGAGGGTGGCGTAGGGCAGGGTGACGGCGAGCAGGGCGAGGGCCCGGCCGCGCAGTTCCAGGTAGGCGTCGCGGGGCGAGGAGATGGTGAGCGCGACCATCCAGAAGGCGGAGGTGTCCTGGCCGAACTGGTTGTACATCTGCACACCGAGCATCCCGGCCGCGAAGCAGGCGAGGTAGACCGAGCCGGTGCCCTGGAGCGCGTTGAACACCGGCACGATCAGTCCGATGGCCAGCGAGGTCACCCAGGCCGCCTTGGTCTTCGGGTCGCGCAGCACATAGCGCAGCGAGCGTTCCATCACGGTGCCGGTGCGGCCGGCCGGGAGCAGCCGTCGCCGGCCCGGGGCCGCGGTGCGCCTGCGGGCGGCGGCGTCGGGGGCCTGGACGGTGGAGGCGTCCGGGGAGGTCATCAGCCGGGTCAGGGTGCGCGACCAGGCGCGCAGCAGGACGGCGAGCGCGGCGGCGGCCAGGGCGAGCTGGGCCGCGGCGACGCCGTACGAACCGTCGCTCGCCGAGTCGATCGCGTCCACGGCGGAGGCGGGCGGCACCCAGCGCAGCACGTCGGTGACCGGGTCGAGCCGTCCGAGCCCCGAGGAGCCGAGGCGCTGCGCGCCGAAGTTGACGAGCTGGGCGCCGACCGCGACGACGAGGCCGCTGAGCACGGCCAGGTCGCGGCCCTTGCGGCTGGTCAGCAGGCGGGTGTTGGCGGCGGCCACCGCGCGGGCCAGCGCCACGCACACCAGCAGCGCGAGGACGACGCCGACGACCGCGACGGCGTACGCCCCCGCGCCGTGCGCCACCGAGATCGCGCAGCCGGTCAGCAGCAGCGCCGTGAACAGCGGTCCGATGCCGACCAGGGAGGCGGCCAGCAGGCCCCGGACGAGCGGTCGCGGGCGCAGCGGCAGCATCACCAGACGGGTCGGGTCCAGGGTCTCGTCGCCGCTGGGGAAGAACAGCGGCATCACCGCCCAGCCGAGGGCGAGCACGGCGGCGCAGGGCACGGCCACGGACGCGGCGTGCTCATGGCCGCGCAGCAGCACGAAGCCGAGCAGTTGCAGGACGCCGAAGAGCAGGGCGACCACGGCGGAGACGACGTACGCGGCGCGCCGTCCGCCGGACTGGCGCAGCCCGTTGCGCAGCAGGGACAGCTTCAGCCGTACGAGTACGGCGGTGACGGGGGCGGCCGGGGTGGCGGGGACGGCAGGGGCGGTGGGTGGGACGGCGTCCGTCCGGGGGCCGGTGCTCATCGGGTGCCGCCGCCCAGCCAGTCGAGGTCGGACCCGGCGTCCCGGCCCTGCGCGCCGACGAGTTCGAGGAAGGCGTGCTGGAGGGTGGGCGCGTCGCCGCGCACCTCGGCGAGCGGGCCGTGCGCGCGGATGCGGCCCGCGGCGAGCACGGCCACCCAGTCGCACAGGGACTCGACGAGTTCCATGACGTGGGAGGAGAAGACGACGGTGGCGCCGGAGGCGGTGTACCGCTCCAGGACGCCCCGGATAATCTGCGCGGAGACCGGGTCGACGCCCTCGAACGGCTCGTCCAGGAAGAGCACTTCGGGGTTGTGCAGCAGTGCGGCGGCGAGTCCGATCTTCTTGCGCATGCCGGTCGAGTAGTCGACGACCAGTTTGTGCTGGGCGCCGGCCAGGTCGAGCACGTCGAGCAGCTGGGTGGCCCGCCGCTCCACCTCGGCGCCGGGCAGTCCGCGCAGCCGGCCGGAGTAGGAGAGGAGTTCGCGGCCCGAGAGGCGTTCGAAGAGCCGCAGTCCCTCGGGCAGGACGCCGATCCGGGCCTTCACGGCGACCGGGTCGCGCCACACGTCGTGGCCGACGATCTCCACGGTGCCCTGGTCGGGGCGGAGCAGGCCGGTCACCATGGACAGGGTGGTGGTCTTCCCGGCTCCGTTCGGCCCGACCAGGCCGATGAACCGGCCGGCCGGCAGGTCCAGATCGATCCCGGCCACCGCGACCTGCTGTCCGAACCGCTTCCACAGCCCCTGGATCCGTACGGCGCTGGTAGTCGTCACTGCTGCTCCCTCCGTCAGGAAGAACCCTACGGGGGAGCCGCCGGGGCGGTCCCGGACGTCCGTCCCGCCTCCTCGCCGTCGCTCCGCCTCCTCGACCCGCCTCCCTGCCCCGGCTACTTGTCCCGTCTCCCTGTCCCGCCTCCCTGCCCCGGCTACTTGTCCCGGCCGCAGGCGTACGCCAGCGCGGGCACCAGTTCCTCCGCGTCCGGCAGCCACCGGTTCGCGGGGGTGGGGCGGCAGGCCCACTGCACGGCGCCGCGCGACCCGCACCGGGTGGGCGGCGCGGCGACCCAGCCGCCCTCGCCCAGCGCGGCCAGGTCCAGGGACCCCGGCGACCAGCCCAGCCTGCGCACCAGGCCGGGCAGCTTGGCGCAGGCGCCGGGCAGGACGAGGAACTGCATCCGGCGGCCCGGAGTGAGGAGCACCGGCCCGGGTGTCAGCTCCCACCGCTCCAGCCGGGCCAGGGCGAGGAACCCGGCGCTCTCCGGGACGCAGAGCGCGTCGAAGGAGCGCCCGGTGGGCAGCAGGATCGACGCGTCCGGCTGCTGCTGCCACATCCGGCGCGCGACGGTGGCGCTGCCGGTGGTGCGGGCCGCCCAGTCCTCGTGCGCCGGGTGTGCGCCGGGCGCGGTGCAGCCGGGGTCGCCGCAGGAGCAGCGCGGGGTCCCGTCGGCGGTCACCAGCCAGGTGCCGGGGACCACGTCCCAGTGGCGCTCCTCGGTGTAGCGAACGGCGGTCTCCGGCAGCGAGTCTCCGCGCTGCTCGGGGATCTGACCGGCGGTCTGTGCGGCTTCCGCGCCCGGGATCGTCTTTTCCACGCTCACTCAACTCCCGCGCCCACCTGGAGTTACGGGCACACGGGAGGCTCGGGAGGCGGCCCGCGCGCGGGGGAGGAGCATCCGGTCCGTACCTGGGGCGCACGGGTGCATGTGCGGGGGCGCGCGGGAGGGGCACCGGCGGGCGTGGGGTAGTGGTTGTGGGGGAGTTCGCGGCGGGGGTGCCCACGGGCGCTCACGGGCGTCCGTACGGGGGAATCGGGAGCGACGGGGGTGCGGCGGTACCAGGGGACACAGGGGTGTCCGCCTCGCTTTTCCGCTCCGGCACTCCGGCAATCTTCGCATGTCCCGCATTTTCGTTATGTCCGTGGGGCATTGATCTTCACGACCGGACAACTCGGCCGTGACGGGCGGGATCCGGTCGTGCAAGACACGTCAGAGTCGGTGCTTGGGCAGGGCACCGCAGCCACGCGAGCCGCCAGGAAGCAGGGGGTTTACGCCATGGCCGCCAGGCCTCTCGTCGCGCGGCAGCCGAACGAACGGTTGCAGGCGCTCATCCAGGAAGCGGGCTGTTCCAACGCCGGCTTGGCCCGCCGGGTCAACATGTGCGGCGCCGAACACGGCCTCGACCTGCGCTACGACAAGACGTCCGTGGCGCGCTGGCTGCGCGGACAGCAGCCGCGCGGCCGGGCCCCGGCGGTCATCGCCGAGGCCCTGGGCCGCAAGCTCGGCCGTACGGTCACGATCGACGAGATCGGCATGGCCAACGGCAAGAACCTCGCCTCGGGCGTGGGTCTCCAGTTCTCGCCGACCGTCCTGGGGGCCATCGAGCAGGTCTGCGAGCTGTGGCGCAGCGACGTGGGCCGGCGGGACTTCCTGTCCGGCTCCTCCGTCGCCGCCTCCGCGCTGGTGGAGCCCAGCCGCGACTGGCTGATCACCGCGCCGGACGGACAGGTGGCGCGCTCGGCCGGCCCGAGGGTGGGGCAGTCGGACGTGGCGGCGGTACGGGCCATGACGCAGGCGCTGGTCGACCTGGACCACACCCACGGCAGCGGGCATGTGCGCCCGGTGGTCGTGCACTACCTCAACAGCGTCGTCTCCGGGCTGCTCGCCGGGTCCTACCGGGAGGCGGTGGGCCGCGATCTCTTCGGCGCCGTGGCCCGGTTGACCGAGCTGGCCGGGTACATGGCCGTGGACACCGGTCAACCGGGGCTCGCCCAGCGGTACTACATCCAGGCGCTGCGGCTCGCCCAGGCGGCCGGGGACCGCGGGTACGGCGGCTATGTGCTGGCCGCCTCCATGAGCCATCTGGCCGCCCAGCTCGGAAACCCGCGGGAGATCGCGCAGTTGGCGCGGGCGGCGCAGGAGGGGGCGCGCGGCCGGGTGACCCCGCGCGCGGAGGCGATGTTCCACGCCGCCGAGGCGCGCGGGCACGCCCTGCTGGGGGACGCGCGCGCGGCCCAGCTCTCGTCGGGGCGCGCGGTGGGCGCGCTGGAGCGCGCCGCGCCGGACACCGGGGACGACCCGGCCTGGATCGCGCACTTCGACGAGGCGTATCTCGCCGACGAGTTGGCGCACTGCCACCGGGACCTGGGGCAGGCGGAGGCGGCGGCGCGCCAGGCCGAGCAGGCGCTGGCGGGGCATCCGCTCTCGCGGACCAGGCGCCGGGCCATCGGCTATGTGCTGCTCGCCACGGCACAGGTGCAGCAGCGCGAGGTCGAACAGGCCTGCGCCACCGGCCTGAAGGCGGTGGAACTGCTGGAGCGGCTGCGGTCCAACCGGGGCGCCGAGTATCTGGAGGACTTCCAGCAGCGCCTGGACCCGTACCGGGACGAGCCGGTGGTACGGGAGTTCGGGGCCCGGCTGGAGGTGCAGATGGCGGCGTGAGCGGGGGAGTGCCGGGCGCGCGGGGGAGGTGCGGCGCCGCAGGACGCCGTAGAACAGCGCGCCCGGCCTCGGATCCGTTACCGCACCGGGGGAGGAGGGCGGCCGGGCCCCGTGCTGCGTGGCACCGGGCTCGGGGGACCCGGTAGCGTGAGCCGACGATTCCGCAAGTCCCCCATTCGTAGGAGTCCCGGTGACGCAGAGTGGACAGGGCGAGGAGCCCTCGGCGCGGCCCGCGCGCGAAGGCATCGTGCTGCCTTCCGACGGTGGGCAGCCCCTGCTGCCGGGCGCGACCGGCGGACCGGGCGGCCGTCCGCCCGCGCGGGCGGACGGACCGGGTCCGGCCGCCCAGCCGCCCGCCGGCGGACAGTCCTGGGGGCAGCCCTGGGGCCCGGAGGGGGAGCAGCGGCCGCAGTCCGGGCAGGACTGGCAGGCGCCGCCCACCCAGACGTGGGGAGTCGCGCCGTCGTATCCGCAGGCGCCGTCGGGCCAGTGGGACGCCCACGGCGGGTCCGCCGGGCACCCGGGAGCGGGCCCGCTCCCGCCGGAGGGCGCACCGGCCCCCGGGCACGGCATCCACGGCGGCGCCCCGCAGCCGTCGTACCAGCAGCACCAGGGGTACCCGCAGGACCACGGCCCCCAGGGGCAGGTCCCCCAGCAGCACCAGGGATTCCAGCAGCACCAGCAGCAGCACCAGGCGCCCCCGCAGCATCCGCACCCGCACCAGCACCAGGCGGCATCCCTGCCTCCGGCCGCCGGTCCGGGCCCGTACGGCACGTCCGCGGGTGTCCCGCTGCCGCCGGCCGCCGACGAGGGGGCCACCCAGTTCCTGCCGCCGGCCGCCGCCGGGTCCGCGGACGAGGGCGCCACGCAGTTCCTGCCGCCCGTGCCCGCCGCGCCGGTGGACGAGGGCGCGACGCAGTACATACCGCCGGTGCCGTCGGGCGGCATGCCGCCCGCCGTGCCCGGTGCCGGTCCGGACGCCGAGGCCACGCAGTTCATCGCGCCGGTGCCCGGCGGGCCGGGCGGGGCGTCGGCGCCGCCGTTCGGCGCGGGCCCCGGGGCGGGCGGCGGGCGGCAGACGCCCGCCGAGTTCGACAACCTGTTCCGCGACGGTTCGGGCGGCACCGCCCCGGGCACGCAGCAGCTCCCGCACCTCCAGCCGCGCGACGGCCGGTCCGGTCCTGGCCTGCGTCCCGGCGGGGCGCCCGTCAACCTGGGCCAGCCGCCCGCGCAGACCTTCCAGCCGGGGCCGGGCGCTCCGGCCGGTCCGCCGTACGCGGGCGGACCGGGCGGCCCGGACGGCCAGGACGGCGGCGGGCGGCGGCCCCGCTCGCGGATGCCGCTGATCGCGGCGGTCGGCGCCGGCATCGTCGTCCTCGGGGTGGGCGCCGGTGCGCTGCTCAGCGGGGGCGGCGGCAGCGACGACAAGACCGACAAGGCCGCGAACGTCTCCTCGGCGGCCCCGGCCACCGGCGGTGGCTCCTCGGCCCCGGCCGCTCCCGACCCCGCCCGCGAGCAGGCGGCCGCGCTGGACAAGCTGCTCGCCGACAGCGGCGGCAGCCGCGCCTCCGTGATCAAGGCCGTGGACGACGTCAAGAAGTGCGACGACCTCGGCGAGGCGGCCGCCGATCTGCGCAGCGCCGCCAAGCAGCGCGCCGCGCTGGTGAGCAGACTCGGCGCGCTGCCCGTGGACAAGCTGCCCCAGCACGCGGAGCTGACCGGCGCGCTCACCAGCGCCTGGAAGGCGTCCCAGTCGGCCGACCAGCACTACGCGGCCTGGGCCGACCAGACGCGCGGCAAGAAGGGCTGCGACAAGGGCCACGCCCGCAACACCAGCCATGCGCAGGCCGCCAACCACCAGAGTGGTGTCGCCAGCATCCAGAAGGCCAAGGCGGCCAAGCTGTGGAACGCCATCGCCCGGAAGTACGGCCTCACCGAGCGCCAGCCGACCCAGCTCTGACCCCTTGCCCGTTGCCCGTGCCCCGAGCCCTGTTCCCTGCTGAGGGGCGCGGGCGGGTCAGTCCGTGTCCGTCTCCCGGAGCGGCCCGGTGACGTCGACGAAGCCCTTCGTGGCCGCCACCAGCCGCCCCGCGCGCACCGCCTGGAGGGTCACCTCGGCGTTGGCCAGGCGGGCGAAGCCGGCCGGGGCGAAGGGGCCGGACAGGGGCCAGCGCAGCCGCGGGGTCAGCCCGCCCGTGTCGACGGCCAGACCGGAGTCGAGGGCGCGCCGCACGGTGCCGGGGTTCACCGGCCCGGAGCCGATCTTCTCCAGGACGGCCCGGAGCACCGTGTAGGCGATCCATGTCGTCTGCACCCCGGCGTCCGCCGGGTCGACGCGGTTGTCGCCGAACGCCTGCTCGTCGATCACCTTCTTCATGGCGTTCCAGCGCGGATCGTCCGCCACCGGGTACCAGCCGGTGACGGACGCCCCCTCGTACGGGCCCGCCCGGCCCCCGCTCGCGTCGATGACGGTCTGGTCCACGTTGCCGAGCACGGCAGCGGTGCGCACCGCCGGTTGACCGGCGCGGGCCCGGCGGAAGGAGTCCATGAAGATGCTGGTGCGCTCGCCCAGGGCCGGGATCACACAGCCCTTCTTCCCCGGCTGGGAGGTCGCCTGCGCCAGCGCCCTGGCGGCCTCGCCCGCGTACTCGGTGGCGTCCTCGGCGGCCGGCTGGTCGTGGGCGGCGCGGTGGCCGCCGGCCTTCAGACCGGTGTCGAGCAGTCCGGGCAGCTCGTCGCCCGCGATGCTGTCGGGCCGCACCAGGGCGACCGGACCGCAGTCCTTGGCCAGTTCCCGGCCGAGGCCGACCAGCAGCGCGGGCTGGCCGCCGTTGACCGGGTAGGACAGGGCGCGGGTGAACTCGGCGGTGGTGAGGCCGTAGCCGCCGATATAGGGGATGCCGGCGCTCTCCAGCGGCGGGAAGAAGGAGTCGCTGTACTGGCTGTACGAGCCGACGACGGCGGCCACGTCCTCCTTGACGGCGAGCCGGGCGCACTTGGCCGCGGCCACGCTGTCGTTGCTGTCGTTGCAGGTGAGGACCTTGAGCTTGTGCCCGGCGATGCCGCCGGCGTCGTTGACCCAGCGGGCGTAGGCGCGCGCCATGGCGGGCATGCCGGGCTTGTTGGTCGCCGGGGTGCTGTCCGGGGCCCAGGTCATCACGGTGACGGTGTCGTTCCCCGAGCTCCCCGTGGTGCCGGGGACGACACCGCAGCCGGCGGACAGCGAGACGGCCGCCGCCAGCGCGCCCGCGGTCCGGAGGGTCTTCCTCCGTCCGGCGGGCCGCGCGGCGGCGGTGCGGAGTGCGGTGTGCCTGTCTCGCCTGCCGGTCATGCTTCCGCACGATTCCGGCACATCCCTAACCCCGGAGTGATCCATGGTCGACAATGGGTGACGCACAGGTGAATTGCGGGGGCCGGTGGGGACACCGGGAAGGAGAACGTACGATCGATGACCGTGCAAGGTTCGGAG
This sequence comes from Streptomyces sp. PsTaAH-124, assembly GCF_000373685.1. Taxonomy (NCBI): domain Bacteria; kingdom Bacillati; phylum Actinomycetota; class Actinomycetes; order Kitasatosporales; family Streptomycetaceae; genus Streptomyces; species Streptomyces sp. PsTaAH-124. Next base: position 127,319 of record NZ_KB892167.1, read on the forward strand.
AACTCTTCCCGTCGTGGCCGTCGCTCCTCCACCATGGGCGGCATGCCACTCAACGACATGCCGTGGTGGCGCTGGCGCTGCAATGTGCGTTCCGCGCTGCACATGCTCTCCGACCCGGTGTTCCAGCGGGACGTCTGGCTCGCGGGCGTCGAAGGCTACGGCGACGTCACCGACGCCGTCTACCGCCTGGTCGAGGACACCTGGCTGGACAGCTGGTCCGCCGAGAAGTACGTCGGCACGATCTTCCGCGACTCGCAGGAGGCGGCCCTCGTCGACACGGCCGTGCTGCGGGTGCTGCGGATCATGCACCAGGTGGGGCCGGACGCCCCGGTGTCCGCCTATCTCGACCACCACGGCTGGCCGGAGGCGGTGCGGGCGGCGCACGACGCGCATCTGCGCCTCGCGGCCAGTGACGGCGACGACCCGGCCGCGCCGCCACGCAGCCTGGAGACCCTGCGCGTCATGACGCGCGCCGCGTAGCCGGGCCGGGCCGGGGCGGTGGTGCCGTCCCGGCACGCGGGACGGCGGCCCGCGCCGGGCGGACCGTGTGGGACCCTGTTCGGCATGACTGAGCAGTCCCCCCGTTCCGCGACGGCCCCGGCCGAGTCCGGCCAGGCCGACCAGTACGTCCTGACGCTCTCCTGTCCGGACAAGCAGGGCATCGTGCACGCCGTGTCGAGCTATCTCTTCATGACCGGCTGCAACATCGTGGACAGCCAGCAGTTCGGCGACCAGGACACGGGACTGTTCTTCATGCGGGTCCACTTCTCCGCCGAGCCGCCGGTGACCGTGGACAAGCTGCGGGCCAGCTTCGCGGCGGTCGGCGACTCCTTCGGCATGGACTGGCAGCTCCACCGGGCCGAGGACAGGATGCGGATCGTCCTGATGGTCAGCAGGTTCGGGCACTGCCTGAACGACCTGCTGTTCCGCGCCCGGATCGGCGCGCTGCCGGTGGAGATCGCGGCAGTGGTGTCCAACCATACGGACTTCGCCGAGCTGGTGGGCTCGTACAACATTCCGTTCCATCACATCCCGGTGACCCGGGACACCAAGGCCGAGGCCGAGGCGCGGCTGCTCGAACTGGTCCGCGAGGAGGACGTGGAGCTGGTCGTCCTCGCCCGCTACATGCAGGTCCTCTCCGACGACCTGTGCAAGCAGCTCAGCGGCCGGATCATCAACATCCACCACTCCTTCCTGCCGAGTTTCAAGGGCGCCAAGCCGTACCACCAGGCGCACGCCCGGGGCGTGAAGCTGATCGGCGCGACCGCGCACTACGTCACCGCCGACCTCGACGAGGGCCCGATCATCGAGCAGGAGGTCGAGCGGGTCGGCCACGGCGTCACCCCCGACCAGCTCGTCGCCATCGGCCGCGACGTGGAGTGCCAGGCGCTGGCGCGCGCGGTGAAGTGGCACGCCGAGCACCGCATCCTGCTCAACGGCCGGCGCACGGTGGTGTTCGCGTAGGACTCCGGTGTCCGCGGAGGACTTCGCGCGGGACGGGTGCGCCGCGCGGGCGCCGTGCGGGAGCCCCCGCACGGCTCGGCCCGGTGTCTCACATCCGGCTCAGCGCGGCCGCCGCGCACAGGACGTCGCTGACCGCGTCCGGATCTCCGTCCTGTCCGGCAGCCGCCTCGCGCGGGGCGACGTGCCCGGCCGCCAGTCGGCAGAACTCCACTCCGTCCAGGGCCACATGGGCCACCTGGTGCTCCGCCGAGCCCACCGCGCCCGGCGCGTCCAGCGGGACCAGCCACTCGCCGCCGCCCAGGCCCTCGATCTCCAGCCGGACGCTGCGCGCGGGGGCGCCCACCGCCATCAGGTGCCGCCCGGTCCGCGCGGGCGCGGCGAGCCCGGCCCGGCGCCGGGTGGCCAGCGCGCCCGGCAGCATCCGGGCGGCCAGGTCGATCATCTCGTGCAGATGGCGCGGGGCGGGCGGGTCGTAGGGGTAGTCCACGGCCTGCGCGATGTCCTCCGCGTGCACCCAGCACTCGAACGCCCGGTCGACCATCGCGTCCCGCAGCGGCAGGGTGAAGTCACCGTAGGGAACCGTGCACGGAACCGCGTACGGATCACCGGGCGGATCACGGGGCGGACCACCGGACCGGCCGCCCGGCACACCACCCGCACCAGCCGCACCGCCCAGCCCGCCCGCACCGCTCACGGGGCTCCCCTCCGGGCCGTCCGTACCGGTGAGGGACGCGGTCCGGACGAGCGCGTGGGTCTGCTCGCGCCAGGGCCCGCGGACCGCGCGGGTCGGCGGGGAGGGCCGCGACCGCCCGTACGCCTCGGTGCGCGCGGCCGGATCCGGTCCGCGCGCGGACCGGCCGCCGAGCGGGTCGTCCAGGCCGCCGAGCGGGTCGTCGAGGCCGAGCGCCACCGCCACCAGTCCGTCGGCGCTCGTCAGATGTGCGACGACCCCGGCGACCGTGCTCCGCCGGCTCACCGCCTTCCCGTCCTCGAACCACCGCAGCCGCACCGGCGCGTGCCACTCGGCGTTCCCGAAGTCCTGGAGCAGCGCGTCCAGGCGGGCCGTCTCCGCGTCGTAGGGCGCCGCCCAGCCGGGCACCGGGACGCTCGGGGGCCGCCGCTCCAGACAGGCGTCCAGGACCCGGGCCCGCAGACCCGGGTCGAGGTCCAGGCTGTCGGGCCGGTGCAGCAGGCCGACCGCCCCGCGCAGCCGCAGCGCCTCGTCCGCGCAGTCGCCGCAGCCGCCCAGGTGCTCCTCGACGGCCGTCGTCTCCCGCGGCGTGCAGGCGGCCAGGGCCCAGGCGCCGAGCAGCGACTTCAGGACGTGGTGCTCCGGCCCGGTCGGATCCTTCGTCCGGGCCGCCTCCGGCGCCGGGACGGGCGGCGGTCCGCCGCTCCCGGACGCGCGGCCGCCGCCGGCGTCGTGGGCGGTGGCCAGCAGATGCAGCCCGAGGCGCAGGCGCCGCCGGGCCTCGTCCGCGGAGACACCGAGGTCCGCGGCGGTCCGGTGGTAGTCGCGGCGCTGGAAGTAGGCCAGGTCGAGGGCGGCGCGCAGCGGGGCGGGCAGGGACTGGACGATGTGGTCGGCGCGGGCGGCGACGGCGGCGGGGGCGGCGGCGCCGGTGGTGCGCAGCCGTTCCGCGGCGAGCCGGTGCGCCAGCGCGGCCAGCCAGGAGCGCAGCGGGCCCTCGGCCGGTTCGTAGGCGCCGGGGTGCTGCCAGACGTGCAGGAAGACTTCGCGGGTGACGGTGTCGGCCGCCTGTTCGTCGCCGAGTACGCCGAGTACGCGGTGCGCGAGCCCGTGCACGAGCGGGGCGAACCGGTCGTACAGCTCGCCGAGCGCCGCCGCCTCGCCGCGGGTCAGCCGCCGCCGCATCTCGCGGTCCCAGCGGGGCGGTGCGTCCTTCTTCGCCATGCGGCCCCCTTCGCGCCCGGCCGTCCCGGGGCGCTGCCCCGGGGAGGCGACCGGTCCAGCGTGTCTGCCTGGTCTCCTCGAACGTAGTCGGCACATTCGCCCGCGCACGCCCCTTTGTGCCGTTGTGCGCCCCCTGGAGAGCCCCAGGTGGTAGGGGAGCGTACGAAGCATCGGCTACCCCCTCTCTTCCAGATCATCTGCGATCGGGTCTGATGGAAAAGATCCCGAATGTGACTGAAACAAGTCCTCTGGGGCACCATGGTCGTTTGCTGTGCGGCGTTTGGGGGAACGGCCGCTGGGCAGCCGCGCGGAATGAAGCGTAGGAACTGCTTCCGTTTCCGGGCGGTTCCGGGCGGTTCCGGGGAAGATCCGGCGAGCGGAGGGCAGGCCGTGGCGTTGAACGTGACCGGCGACGGGCAGGGCGGATGGAGCGTCCTGCGGGTCGCGGGCGAACTGGACCTGGTGACCTCGCCGTTGCTGCGCCAGCGCGTCCATGACGTGGTGGCCGAGGGGCGGCACGACCTGGTGCTGGACCTCTCGGAGGTCTTCTTCTGCGACTCCAGCGGGGTCGGCGTGCTCATCGCCGCCCGCCGTCTGATCCGCTCCTGCCAGGGCCGTCTGCGGCTGATCCTGCCCGCCGGGGGCGCCGTCGACGGGTCCCACGTCAACCGCGTGCTCGGCGCCCTCGGCGTGCGCCGCCTCTTCGACGTCTACCCCGACCTGGCGGCGGCCGTCGACGACGAACCCCTGTCCGCCTGAGCGAGCCCCCTCCGGCCTCCCGCGCTTCCCACGACCCGTCCCGCACGCTCCACGCGCTCCCTGCGCTCCCTCCGCGCTGTTCGTGCCCTCCGTGCTCCGGTCGTGTCCGGGATTCACCCGGTCCTGGCACAGCCACGGCGTTCCGGCCCCTGGGGGCCACCCGCGTCGTACGCTCCCAGCCAACGCAGACCCCCACATGTGAGGCGGCCAGAGAAGACATGGTCAGCAGCGAGTACGAGCGCAGGATCGCGGCCCGGTTCGCCACCTTCGACCAGGACGGCAACGGCTACATCGCCCGTGAGGACTTCGGCGTGGCGGCCAGGGCGCTGCTCGCCGAGTTCCGCACCCCCGCGCGCTCCGACAAGGGCCAGGCCCTGTACGCCGGGGCGGAGGCCTTCTGGCAGGGCATGGCCGGGATCGCCGACCGCGACGGCGACCAGCGCATCACCCGGGAGGAGTTCGTGACCGGCGCCGTCAAACGGCTGCGCGACACTCCCGAACGGTTCGCCGAGATCGCCCGGCCCTTCCTGCACGCGGCCCTGGCCGTCGCGGACAGTGACGGCGACGGCGCCGCGACGGTCGCGGACACGGTACGGGTGCTCAGGGTGCTGGGAGTGCCCGAGGAGATCGCACGGGCGACCGCCGCCGCGCTCGACGCGGACGCGGACGGCCGGGTGGGCGAGGACGAGATCGTGCCGGCCTTCGCCCGCTACTTCACCGTTCCCGAGTAGGCGCCGCCGTGCTGTGCCGTCCGGCTGTGCCGCTGCCCGCGCCGCCCCTCGGGCCCCTTGGGTCCCCTGGGGCACCGGTCCTTCCGCCGCCCTCCTCACCACTGCCCGTCCCGCCGTCCGTCCCGCCGTCCGCCCCGCTGTCCCGCCCGTTGTCCCGAACAGCCGGGCGGTGGTGTGCGCGTGTGCGAGGGCCGGGCGCAACACGCCCGGACGCGCGAGCAGTTCGGATGACCTGCCGGGGCCCGGCCGGGGCCCGTACGACGGCACGGCACGCCCCGGCGGCGCGGTGCGCCGGGGACGTACGCCCGGCGGGACACGGCCCGCCCGGCGGTGCGCCGCCGCCGGTCCGGCGGGTCCCCGCGCGGGTCGCGGGCGCGGCCGTGAGCCCGCGCCCGCGCGCCGCCCGCGACCGCCTCCGGGCGCCCGAGCGCACCCGCCTCACCAGGCAGTCCACGCGCGTGCCCGCCTCGGCGGGCCGGTGGCGCGAGGGATCCGCCGCCGTGGTGATGTCACGGAGAGTGATCGATGACCGGCCGGAGCGGACCGGCCGTCACGGCACGGCGTACGGACCGCCGGACCGCGGTGAGGGGCTGTTCGGCAGCCGCCTCTTCCGGGACGCGGCACATGATGATCACGGAGAGTCGCGGCCGGATGGTGCCGTCGGCCGGACTCGTCACGTCCCGGAGTCACCGTCCGGCTCGGGTACCTTGTGTGAGATGCGAGTGGTTCCGAGGGCCGGGCGTCCCGGTGTTGCCCGTGCGGCGGCCCCGGATCCGGCGGTGCGCGCCGCTGTTCACGAGGTCGGGCGGCCTGTGTCGCCCATGGGTTCGATTCCCGGTGACGGGCGTCGCACAGTATGCCGCACGGGTACTCCTTCGCGCGGGAATATGCCCGAAGCGCTTGTTGCGGTGACGGTACGTCAACCATGCTGTCTGGCAAGGGAGTCACAGTCCGTGACCCTTGCTCTGGCCGTTGTTCTGGCCATGCAGAGAATGGCTGTGCTCGCGGACCCCGCACGGTGCGGGGTCGCGGGTCCGCCGGTTCGGATGGTGTGAGCGGTGCAGGTGCTTCAAGTGCAGCTGGAGATCCGGCCCGACCCCGCGGAAGTGGGGCGAGCCCGCAGGTGGGCCCGGTCGCGTCTCGCCGGGTCGGGGATAGCGGCCGACGAGCCGCTCGCCGAGACGCTGGTCCTGCTCGTCTCCGAGCTGGTCACCAACGCGGTGGTGCACACCGGCTGTCCGGCCGTGCTGCGCCTCTCCCTGCCCGGCACGGCGGCCGGGGCGGCGACCGTGCGCCTGGAGGTGGCCGACGCCAGCGCGTGCGCGCCCGTGCCGCGCTGCGCGGGCGACGAGGCCACGGGCGGCCGCGGTCTCGCCCTGGTCGACGGTCTGGCCGACCGCTGGGGCTGGAGCGCGGAGGGCGCCGGCAAGCGCATCTGGTGCGAACTGGACCGCTGTCCGCCGCCGGTGGCGTCCGTCACGGCGCGGCCCGCGGGCTGCGGCGGCCAGGCCCCCCTGTGCGACGGCACCGGACTCGACGCGGCCGCCTGGCAGGCCCCGGCCTACCGGGCGGCCGCCCGGCCGAACGGCGCGGACCACGAGGGTGTGGTGCACGGGGCGTTGAGGTACCAGGCGGTGTAGGCGGCCCGGAGGGACCCGTGAACGGTGCGGGCGGGGTGGCGTGCGCCGGGGGTGCTTCTGTGCGCGCCCGTTGTGATACCGGCATAACGGGCGAATCTCCGAGCAGCCATTGACGGTCCGTGTCCGTTTGATCACGCTTGTGGCAGCGATTCGCCGTGAGGGGACGTCGAGGGAGCCCGGGGGTCGGAGCCCTCGACGCATGTGAGTCGTGAGGTCGGCGTCGACCGGTCCCTTCAGGGGTGAGGGGGGTGGGACCGGTGCGCCGGAGCCGGACGGCGGTGCGCGGTGCCGTGCTCGGGGCGGGCATGGGCGTACCGCCGTCCGGACGTCGAGGTCCCCGGGGCGGGGCCGTCCACAGCCTGTGGACGGACAGACAGACAGACAGGCGGACGGACGGTTCCGTTCCGGCGGCTTCCTCAGTGCGCGGCGGTCGACGACACGGCGGCCCGCGCGGTGCGCTCCACCAGCGAAACGCCCTCGCTCATCGAGGCGTTGCCGTCGGACAGCACCGCCACCAGGCAGGGGCGCCCGTCCACGGTGATCCGCCCGACGCTGTTCACGTCCCAGAGGCCGGAGGTGCTGCGCTGGAGCCACCCGTTCTTCAGCGCCGCCCCCGCGGGCGACCCGGCCGCCGAGACACCCCAGTCCTGGTCGTCGGCGATCCCGTTCATCAGGGTGCGGATGTAGGCGCGGGAGGCCGCGTTCAGCGCACCGCTGCCTGTTGTACGGCTGCCTGCTGTGCCGTCGCTCGTCGTGCCGCCGCTCTCCGGGGCGAACACCGCGCGCAGCAGCCGTATCTGATCGCTCGCCGTCGTCCGGGTCAGACCCCAGCGGGGGCCGGAACCGCCCCGGGTCTCGGTCAGGCCCAGCCGCCGGTTCGCCGCGTCGAGCCCCGGCGCCTCGCCGATCTGCCGCCACAGGGCGTTCGCGGAGGCGTTGTCGCTCTGCCGGATCATGGGCTCCGCGTAGGCGCGTTCCTGCGCGGTGAGGGTCCGTCCGGCGTCCTGCGCCCGCAGCAGCGCCGCCGCGAGGATGTCGACCTTGATGATGCTGGCCGTGTCGTACGCGGTGTCGTCGCCGTACACGGCGGGCCGCTGCCGCGAACCGTCCAGCGGGAGCACCGCCGCCGTCACCCGGGGCGCGCCCGCCCGCGGCTCCTGCGACTGCGGCTGGGTCTGGGCCTGGGTCTGGGCGGCCTGGGCCGGTACGGCGGCGCTCAGCGCGCCCGCGGGCAGCAGTACCGCGGCCAGGGCGAGCAGGGCTCCGGTCTTCGGGCGGCGCTGCCGGGAGCGCGAAGAGTTCGGCATGGGGCGAAACATAAACAGAACACCCGGCGGCGGGCGGTGACGCCCGTCACCCTCGTCCCCGTTTCGCCTGAATTGTGAGAAGGGTCATGGGGTCGGCGGGGCGCGGGATCAGGCGGAGGCGGCGGTCGCCCCGGCCGCGGTCCGGAAGGTGCGCCGGTAGGCGGTCGGGGTCACGCCGAGGGCCGCCTGGAGGTGCTGCCGCATCGACTGGGCCGTGCCGAACCCCGACTCCTGGGCCACCTGGTCCACCGAGAGGTCCGTGGACTCCAGCAGATGCCGGGCCCGTTCGACCCGCTGCCGGGTGAGCCACTGCCCCGGGCTGACCCCGGTCTCCTCGCGGAAGCGGCGGGTGAAGGTCCGTACCGACATGGCCTCCTGCTCGGCCATGTCGCGCAACTGGATCGGCTCGTGCAGCCGCCCCAGCGCCCAGGCGCGGGCGGTGGTCGTGCCCGCCGCCGGTGCGTCCGGCACCGGCCGGTGGATGTACTGCGCCTGCCCGCCGTCGCGGTGCGGCGGTACGACGGTGCGCCGGGCCACGTCGTTGGCGACCGCGGTGCCGTGGTCGCGGCGCACCATGTGCAGGCACAGGTCGATCCCGGCCGCCACCCCCGCCGAGGTCAGCACGTCGCCGTCGTCGATGAACAGCACGTCCGCGTCGACGTCGATGCGCGGGAAGAGCCGCTGGAAGCGCTCGGCGTCGGCCCAGTGGGTGGTCGCGGGGCGGCCGTCCAGATAGCCGGCGGCGGCCAGCACGTACACACCCGTGCAGATGGAGGCGAGCCGGGTACCGGGCCGGATCCGGGCCAGCGCGGCGGCCAGCTCCCCGGTCAGCCTGCCCTCCTCGTACAGCGGCCCCAGCTCGTACGAGGCCGGGACGACCACGGTGTCGGCGCCGGCCAGGGCCTCCGGGCCGTGTTCGACGACGATCGAGAAGTCGGCGTCCGTCCGCACCGGGCCCGGGGGCCGGACCGAGCAGGTGACCACCTCGTACAGCGGGCGGCCCGCGGCGTCCGAGGGGCGGCCGAAGATCCGGTGCGGGATGCCCAGCTCGAAGGGGAGCAGCCCGTCCAGCGCGAGCACGACGACGCGGTGCGGGCGGTACGCGCGCGGGAGCCCTGCCCGGCCTCCCGGCTCCTCCGGGTCCTCCGGGTCCTCCGGGTCCGCCGGTTCTTCCGAGCCGTCCCTGTTCCTGTCCCTGTCCATGACGGAGTCCATGGCCCGATTCTAATGAATGCTGTCCTTCGGGCCACTCGTTGCGCGGACGCGCACGCCCGAAGCTGGGTGACGTGACCCAGACAACGCACCCCGCATCCGGCACCTCCGGGGCCGGTACCGAGGAACCGCAGCCGCCCCGCCGCCGGGCCCGCGTGCACCGCGCGTGGTTCGTCGCCGCCGTCACCTTCGGCACCATCATCGGAGCGGCGGCGTTCCGGTCCCTGCCCGGACTGCTCTTCGACCCGCTGCACGACGAGTTCGGCTGGTCGCGCGGCACGATCGGCGTCGCCGTCTCGCTCAACCTGGCGCTGTACGGGCTCACCGCGCCGTTCGCCGCCGCGCTGATGGACCGCTTCGGCATCCGCCGGGTGGTCGCCTTCGCGCTGGTCGTGATCGCCGTCGGCTCGGTCCTGACCGTGTGGATGACCGCGCCCTGGCAGCTGTGGCTGTGCTGGGGCCTGCTGGTGGGCCTCGGGTCCGGCTCGATGGCGCTGGCCTTCGCCGCGACCGTCACCAACCGCTGGTTCACCGAGCGGCGCGGCCTGGTCAGCGGCATCCTCACCGCGGCCTCCGCGTCCGGCCAGCTGATCTTCCTGCCCATCCTGTCCTGGACGGTCCAGTCGCACGGCTGGCGCCCGGCCGCCGTCACGGTCGGCCTCGCGGCCCTCGCCGTCGTCCCCTTCGTCTGGTTGCTGCTCCGCGACCACCCGGCCGACCTGGGCGTACGGCCCTACGGCGCGGCCGAGTTCGTGCCCAAGCCGCCGCCCGTGCCGGGGGCCGCCCGGCGCACGCTCGCCGTGCTGTTCTCGGCGGTGCGCACCGGCCCGTTCTGGCTGCTGGCCGGCACCTTCGCAATCTGCGGCGCCTCCACCAACGGCCTGATCCAGACCCACTTCGTGCCCGCCGCCCACGACCACGGCATGCCCGTCACCACGGCGGCCTCGCTGCTCGCGGTCATCGGGGTGTTCGACGTGGCCGGGACCATCGCCTCCGGCTGGTTCACCGACCGCTTCGAGCCGCGCCGGCTGCTCGCGGTCTACTACGCCCTGCGCGGCGTCTCCCTGCTCTTCCTGCCGATGCTGCTCGCGCCGGGCGTGCACCCGCCCATGGTCTTCTTCATCGTCTTCTACGGCCTGGACTGGGTCGCCACCGTGCCGCCCACGCTCGCCCTGTGCCGGGAGCACTACGGCGAGGACAGCGCGATCGTCTTCGGCTGGGTGCTCGCCTCGCACCAGGTCGGCGCGGCACTCGTCGCCTACCTCGGCGGAGTGGCCCGCGACGTCTTCGGCTCCTACGACGTCGTCTGGTACGCCTCCGGGGCGCTGTGCGCGGCGGCGGCGCTGATGGCCCTGGTGATCCGGCGCCGGCCGGCCGCGCTCGCGGGGGCGCTCGCCTGAGACGTACCGCTCCGGCGCCCGCCCCGGCGCCCGCTCAGGAGCGGGCGCGGGAACGGGCCTGGGAACGGGCCGCCGCGCGGGCGATCTTCCGGGCGTCCAGGGCCAGTTCGCGGAGCATGCCGCTGATGGGGTTGGTGAAGCCGGTGAAGTACAGGCCGGGCGCACCGGCCGGGGTGCGCGCGCCGGTCACCACCGGACGGCCGCGCTCGTCCAGCACGCCGAGGTGCCCGACCAGGGGCTCCAGGCCGCGGGCGTAGCCGGTGGCCGCGATGACCGCGTCCGGCCGGATCCGCTCGCCGTCGGCGAGGACGACCTCGCCGTCCTCGAAGCCGTCGACGGCGGCCGTGATCTCGACCCGGCCGGTGCGCACGGCCTCGATCAGACCGACGTCCTGGACCGGGATCGCCCCCTGCCCGACCCGGGTGTACAGGCCGGTGTCCGGGCGGGGCAGGCCGTGCGCGGACAGGTCGGGGACGCTCAGGCGGCCGAGCGGTCCGGCGAGCCGGTCGACGAGCGCGACGGGCAGCCGTCGGCACAGCACTCCGGTGTACTGCGCGGGCCACCCGGCGGTCGAGCGGCGCAGCAGGTGCGGGGCGGTGCGCACGGCCAGCCGCACCCGCGCGGCGCCGCCCTCCACCAGGTCGACGGCGATCTCGGCGCCGGTGTTGCCGATGCCCACGACGAGCACGTCCCGGCCGGCGTACGGGCCGGGCGAGCGGTAGGCCGAGGCATGCAGCAGCTCGCCGGTGTACGTGGCGCGGCCGGGCCAGTCGGGCAGGCGGGGCGTGTGGTTGTAGCCGGTGGCGACGACCACGGCGGTGCCGGTCAGCTCCCGGCCGCCGGTGGCGCGCAGCAGCCAGCCGGTGCCGTCGGCGGTGCGCTCCACCCGGGAGACCTCGACCCCGGTCACGATCTCCAGCTCGTGGTGCTCGGCGTACTTCTCCAGGTACCGCACCACGTCGTCGCGCGCCACCCAGCGGCCGAACCGGCGCGGTATCGGCAGTCCGGGCAGCGCCGAGAGCCGTCGGGTGGTGTGCAGGCGCAGCCGGTCGTAGTGCCCCCGCCAGGAGGCGCCGACCCGGTCGGACCGCTCCAGCACGACGGCGCGCACGCCCCGCGCGCGCAGCGCGTACGCGGCGGCCAGGCCGCCCGGACCGGCCCCGATGACATAGACGGGCCGGTCGGTCTGCCCGGGTGCGGGCACCGGCGGCGGAGCGGGGGCGGCGGCGGTGGACGGGGAGTCGGCCATGAGCGCGAGCGTAATCACGCACCCGGTTGATGGGTCTCGGTCAAGACCGGAATTGGTTGCGGATTGATCACGTACGACTCGATCAGGTGCGGCCGCGTGCCGGGCCGGGCGCCGTGCCCCGCGGCAACTCAGGTGTCGGACCCGGTGGATTCGGACACAATGGCCGGATGGCCGAGATATCTGACAAGCCCCTCGTCGACCCCGCTCCCGTGCTGCGCGGCCACGGCCTGCGGCTGCGGCTGTGGGACCTGGAGTCCGAGGCCGATCTGGCGGCGTGGCTGCGCGGGCGGACGGACCCGGAGTTCCTGCGCTGGAACACCCCGCTGGTGAGGGAACAGGAACCGGCCGACGCGCGGGAGTCGCTCGCCTCCCATCTGGACACCGCCAAGGGCGGCATGGGCATGCCCTTCTGCGTCACGGACGAGGCGACCGGCGCCACCCTGGGGCACGTCGGGATCGGCGTCCTCAGCCGCCCGATGCGCTCCGGACGGGTCGGCTACTGGGTGCTGCCCGAGGCCCGGGGCCGCGGCGTCGCGACCCTCGCGCTGCGCCTGGCGGGACGCTGGGCCTTCGACGAGTTCGGCCTGCACCGCCTGGAACTGGACCACGCCGTCGGGCACGAGGCGTCCTGCCGGGTCGCCGAGCGCTGCGGCTACCTCTACGAGGGGACCGCGCGCGGCGCCATGTGGCAGGCGGGCCGCCGCGACGCCTTCCGCGACTGCCACCTGCACGCCCGCCTCGCCATCGACCCGGAACCCGAACTGCCCTGATCCGCCGTCTCATTGACGCGCGGAGAAAATCGGAGGCGGCTCCGGGCGCGGCGGCGGAGCATGAGGCATGACGACCCACGACGACTGGTACTTCACCCGTGACCCCGGCGAATTCCTCGCCCGCGCCGGGGACTTCCTGCGCTCGCGCCCCGCGCGGCATACCGTGCACCTGACCGTGGCGGAGACGCTGCGCACCCGCGGGGCCCGGGTGTACGGCGCGAGCGACCCCGAGTTCGGGGTGCTGGCGGGAGCGGACGGGCACGGCGTGCGGGCGGCGTTCCTGCGTACGCCGCCGCATCCGCTGGTGCCCACCGCGCTGACCGGGCGGCAGGCCGACGCGCTGGCGGCGCGGCTGGCCGGGCGGGAGCACGACGGGAGCGGCGGCCTCACCGGAGTGAACGCCGACGACGCCACGGCCGCCGCCTTCGCCGCCGCCTGGCGGCGGCACACCGGCGCCCGTACCGCCGTCCGGCGGCGGCTGCGGCTGTACCGGCTGGGCGAGCTGACCGCGCCGCGCCCCGCGCCGCCGGGCCGGGCGCGCACCGCGGGCGCGGCGGACCGGGAGCTGCTGGCCCGCTGGTACGTGGAGTTCTCCGCCGCCGTCGGCGAGGCGGCCGTCCGCGATCCGGCGGACTGGGCCGCCGACCGTGCCGAGCGCGGTGACGTGCTGTTCTGGGAGGCCCCGGACGGGACGCCCGTCGCCATGGCCGGAAGTGCGCCGCCGGTCGCCGGTCAGATCCGGGTCAACGCCGTCTACACCCCCGCGCACCTGCGGGGCCGCGGCTACGCGGGCGCCGTCACCGCGGAGGTCAGCCGGGCCGCCGCGCGGACGGACGGCGTCCGCGAGGTGCTGCTCTTCGCCGACCTCGCCAACCCGACCAGCAACGGCCTGTACCAGCGCATCGGCTACCGCCCGGTCTCGGACTTCGCGGTGCACACCTTCACCGGATGACGCCCGGACGACGACCGGAAGGCGCCGGGCGGTGGCGGGAGCGGTGCGAGCGCCGGGGACCGGGCGGCGGCCTCACGGCCACAGCAGCTCCCGCACCCAGCCCCTCTCCTCCCGTCCCTCCCGTTCCTCCCGTCCCCCCTGTGCCGCCCGCGCCCGGTAGCGCAGGCGGACATGGCGGCGCCGGGCGTCGCCCTGGAAGAACTCGACCTCGTCGGGGCGCAGCCGGTAGAGCGTCCAGGAGGGGGCGTCCGTGTCCGGTGCGGCCTCGGCGCGCTGCCAGGCCGCGGCCGAGGCCCGGTCCAGTTCGCCGAGGGAGCCGAGGACTTCGCTCTGCGCCCCGGTGAGGGCGGCGGCCAGCGCCCCCGTCGAGCGGGCGTGCAGATCCGTCCGGGCCTCTGCACGGGGCGCGGCGGTGACCGGGCCGCGCACCCGGACCTGGCGGCCCAGCACGGGCCAGTAGAAGAGGAGCGCCGCATGCGGGCGGGCGGCCAGCTGGCGGCCCTTGCGGCTGCCCGCGTGGGTGGCGAAGGCCCAGCCCCGCGCGTCGGCGCCGTGCAGCATCACCACGCGTACGTCCGGGTCACCCCCGGCGTCGGCCGTCGCCAGGGACATGGTGTGCGGCTCTGGCTCACCGGCCGCCACCGCCTGCGCGAACCACGCGGTGAACAGGTCCAGGGGGTCGGCGGGCGCCTCGCCCGGATCGAACGCGGGCAGCCGGGTGACCTCCGGGTCCCACACGCGCAGCGACCTCAGCAGGGCGTCGAGATCCGTGTCCATGCCCCGAGTATCGCCCGCCCCCCGCACCCTGGCGTTCACCCTGCGCCCGGACCCGCCCGGGGACCGGACCGCACCCTGCGCGGCGCCCCGCAACACGGCAGGCGGCGGTCCACCCGGGTGAACCGCCGCCTGCCTGACAGGACTTGTGGCCTGGAGGTGCCGTGAGAGCGCCCGGCCGGAGGGCCCGCTATCTCGTCGGCTTCCTGCCGGTGACGCCCAGGTACACCAACAGCGCCAGGTTCGGCTTCAGTTCGGCCTGCTTCACGCCCCAGGAGGTGAAGCCCTTCTGGTGCGAGGCGACGGCGGCGAGCATCGTCACCAGCGAACCGGCGACGGCGGCCGGGTTCACGTCCTTGTCGACCTTGCCCTTGGACTGGAGTTCGGCAACCGAATCCGCGAGGGAGCCGTTCACCGCGTTGAGGATCTTCATACGGAGTTTGTAGAAGCGCTTGTCCCCCTCGGCCGCCCCGAGGTCGATCACGCGCAGGATCGCGTCGTTGCGGCGCCAGAAGTCCAGGAAGCCGTCGACGAGTTCCTGGGCCGTCTGCCAGCCCGCCTTGCCGGCCCAGGACCTGCCTTCGAGCAGCCCGGCCAAATCGGCGCCCTCGGCGGCCATTTGCTCGGCGATCTCCAGGACGGCACCCTCGACGTCCGGGAAGTACTGGTAGAAGGTGGCGGGCGAAGTGCCCGCCTTCCGGGCGACATCGATGACCTTGACGTCCCGGTAGGGGGAGGAGCTGAGCATCTCGCTGAGGCAGTCGAGCAGCTTCTGCCGGGTCGCCTGCCCACGCCGGCCGGCCACGCGGCCGTCGACGGTACGCACTTGTCCTGTCATGTCGTCAGCTTACCGAGGGGTGATGGGAGCGCGATTCGGCCGACTGCAAATGGGTCGCGAGGGCGCTGCGAGGCTGGTGTGCCTGGTCTGCGCGGTGCGGCAGTCCCGGCTACTTTGACGGCATGGCCGAAAACAGGGCATCCGCGTACACGGAGGGCGTCCCCTGCTGGGTGGACGCACAGCTCCCCGACACCGCCGCGGGGCGGCGCTTCTACGGTGAGCTTTTCGGGTGGACCTTCGAGGAGAGGGAGGCGTACGGCGGCTCCGTCGTGGCCCTGCTGGAGGGGGAGCCCGTCGCCGCGCTCACCCCGAAGTCGGACGGCCGGATGCCCACCGTCTGGACGGTGTACTTCGCCGCCCCGGACCTCGGGGCGCTGGCCGGGCGGATCCGGGCGGGCGGCGGCCAGCTCCTCGGCGAGCCCCGGCGGCTCGGCCCGTACGGCACCGCGGCGCTGGCCGCCGGTCCGGAGGGCGCCGTGTTCGGACTGTGGCAGCCGGGGCGGCACGCGGGCTTCGGCCGCCGCCACCGGCCGGGCAGCTTCGGCTGGGTCCAGCTCTACACCCGTGACACCGAGGGCGCGAACACCTTCTACGGCGGCCTCTTCCACGCGGCCCTGTTCGGCCCCGGCGCCCGGCCCGACTTCGGCCGGGCCCCGGTCGCGGACGTCTTCCCGGCCGAGATGCCCCCGCACTTCCTCGTCCACTTCCTGGTCGAGGAGACCGGAGCCGCCCTGGACAGCGTCGTCCGGCTCGGCGGCCGGGTCCAGGTGCCGCCCTTCGAGACGTCGTACGGGAAGGTCGCGGTCGCCATGGACGACCAGGGGGCGTCCTTCGCCGTCATGGAGCGGTGAAGATAATGGCGGGGCGGTGAAGGTCGGACACCTGACGCCGTCCGCGCGGCGGGAAACCGTCATTCCGCGCCGAAAATACACCAGGACATCCCGGTTCGTCGGCGGGTTCGCAACCAGTGCCGCGGCCAGGAAGAATCGGAGTGCGTGCCGCCACGGCGGTGCGGTGGTGAGACGCTGCACGGGGGCCGCGGACACACGGAGGTGGCGCGGCTCGTACGGGGAGGTGGCAGGCAAGTGGTGGATCAGCTGACGCAGCACGATCCGCGGCGGATCGGTCCGTTCGAGGTGCTGGGACGGCTGGGCGCCGGCGGCATGGGACTGGTCTATCTCGCGCGCTCGGCGTCCGGCCGGCGGGTGGCGATCAAGACGGTCCGCACCGAGCTGGCCGAGGACCAGCTCTTCCGGGTGCGCTTCACCCGCGAGGTGGAGGCGGCACGGGCGGTCTCCGGCTTCTACACGGCCGCGGTGGTGGACGCCGACCCGCGCGCCGCCGTGCCCTGGCTGGCCACCGCCTATGTGCCCGCGCCGTCGCTGGAGGAGATAGTGACCGAGTGCGGGCCGCTGCCCGCGCAGGCGGTGCGCTGGCTGGCGGCGGGCGTCGCCGAGGCGCTCCAGTCCATCCACGGCGCCGGGCTCGTGCACCGCGACCTGAAGCCGTCCAATGTGCTCGTCGTCGAGGACGGGCCGCGGGTGATCGACTTCGGTATCGCCTCCGGCGTCTCCAACACCCGCCTGACCATGACGAACGTCGCCGTGGGCACGCCCGCCTACATGTCGCCCGAGCAGGCCAAGGACTCGCGCAGCGTCACCGGCGCCAGCGATGTGTTCTCGCTCGGCTCCATGCTCGTCTTCGCCGCCACCGGACACCCGCCCTTCCACGGCGCCAACCCGGTGGAGACCGTCTTCATGCTGCTGCGCGACGGCCCGGACCTCGAAGGGCTCCCGGACGAGCTGCGCCCGCTGATCGAGTCCTGCATGCAGATGGAGCTGGCGGCCCGGCCCACCCCGGCCGACCTCCAGTCGCAGCTCGCGCCCCACCTCTTCGGCTCAGGATCCGACGACAGCGGCACCGCCTCCGCCTGGCTGCCCGCCCCGGCGGTCGGCCTGATCGAGTCCCGCCGCGGCGGACGCCTGCTCCCGCCGCCGCCCACCTCGGGCGGCCCGGCGAACGGCGCCCGGCCCCCGATGGCCCCGCCGCCCCCGCCCTCCTACGACCCCGCCGTCCCGGCCCCGCAGGCGCCGCCGCTGCCCGCGCTGCCCGCGCCGGTCGGCGCCCCCGACAGCGGCCCGGTACGGCTGGCCGGTGCCGCCGCGCCCATCGGCCCCGGCCCGCGCGTCGCCGACGCCCGCGCCGCCGCGGTGAAGGCGCCGCCGCCGGAGGCGAGCCTCGCCGCCACCTGGTCCAAGCCCCGCCCCGGCGCCGCGCCCGTCGTCCCGGCCGCGCCCGCCGCGCCGCCGGAGACCGCGCCCGGCTGGCGCCCCTGGCGCTTCCGGATGTCCAACGACGTCTGGGGCACCCCGGCCGTCGCCTCCGACCTCGTCTACGTCACCTCCTTCGAGGTGCACGCCCTGGACGTGGCCACCGGCCGCCGCCGCTTCAAGACCCGGGACGTCGCCTGGTCCATGGCGGTCGCCGACGGCCGCGTGCACGCCT
Source organism: Streptomyces sp. PsTaAH-124 (assembly GCF_000373685.1). Taxonomy (NCBI): domain Bacteria; kingdom Bacillati; phylum Actinomycetota; class Actinomycetes; order Kitasatosporales; family Streptomycetaceae; genus Streptomyces; species Streptomyces sp. PsTaAH-124. Next base: position 144,835 of record NZ_KB892167.1, read on the forward strand.
CCGACGGCCCCACCCTGTTCGCGCTGAACGCCCGCGACGGCGCCGACCTGTGGCGGCTGCCGGCCGACGCCTGGGTGTACACGATCCAGGCGGAGCGGGGCACGGTCGTCACCGGCACCCGCGGCGGCGGCGTCCAGGCGTGGGAGGCCGCCGGCGGCCAGAAGCTGTGGGAGATCACCGGCTGCCAGACCGACTTCGAGTCGCCCGAGGCGGGCCCCGCCCTGCACGAGGGCACCGTCTACGTCTGGCAGGACGCCCGGCTGCGCGCCCTGGAGGCCCGCACCGGCGAGGAACGCTGGTCCTACCCGATCGGGGACGCGGCCTCCTGCGGCGGCGTCCCGATGCGCATCACCGCGGCACCCGACGGCTACGCCTACATCTCGGCCGGCACCCGGGTCCTCGCCGTCGACGTGGCGAGCGGCCGTGTCCGCTGGCACTTCGAGGCGCCCGCCGTCTTCCTCTCGCCGCCCGCCTTCGTGCCGGGCCCGGCGGTCGCCGGCGGCGGCGTCTACCTCGCCGACTACCTGGGCACCGTCTACGCCCTGGACGCCACCGACGGCCGCGACCGCTGGCGGATCGCCACCGAGGCGCGGGCCTCCGTCGACCCGGTCCTGGTCGCCGCCGGGCATGTGCACGTCGGCAGCGGCAAGGGGCTCTACACCCTGGACGCGGTGACCGGCACGCCCAAGTGGCGCTTCCAGTCCGGCGGCGAGATCGTCGGCTCCCCGGCGGTCGCCGAGGGCCGTATCCACTTCGGCTCCACCGACCACCTGCTCTACACGCTCAAGGCCGACGACGGCCGGCTGCGCTGGAAGCTGGCGACCGGCGGCGAGATCACCGGCTCACCGGTGGTCCGCGACGGCGTCGTCTACGCGTGCAGCAAGGACCGCTGCGTCTACGCCCTGGACGCCGAGAAGGGCACGGGCACGGCCCGCACCACCGCCTGAACACACACGTCGGCCGCGACGGCTCCCCCTCCGCGCCGCCGCGGCCGATCCCCCGTGTGTGCGAACGGACCCGGCTCAGGCCTTCTCGTCCGTCGCGTGGATGTTGTCCGTGCCCGCCTCGCCGGCTTCCTCGTCCGCCTTGAGCGGGTTCGGGGTGGTCAGCGGCTCGCTCGTGGCGTGGATGTTCTTCGCGCTGACCGCGCCGCCGGGCTTGGTGCCGGTGGCGTGGATGTTGCCGTTGCTCTTCTCGTCGTCGCTCATGTCCGCTTTCCCCGTCTCAAGGATTCCGTTCGTTGGCCGGGCAGTCCGCCCGGAGGCTCCCCCGAGGGCCTCCGGGCGGACTGCCCGGGGCCGTTCACCCTATGGCACGGCCCTGATCCGTTCCGCCTGCCCCCCGACGCGACGGAACGACAGGTCGAGAGTGCCGTGCGGCGATAAACAAACGATGAACGCCCGGCCCGGGGGCGGGCCGTGGGCTCAGGCCACGGCGAGCGGGTTGATCAGTGCCCGGACCGCCTCGGCCTCCGGCGCGCCCGACGCCTCGTAGAGCGCCAGGGCGTCCTGCCAGCAGACCTGGGCGCGGCCGGTCTGCCCGATGCCGCTGAGGGCGCGGCCGAGGACGACGAGCACGTTCCCGCGCCGCCAGTCGCCGCCGATGTCCCGGAGCACGCCGAGGGCCAGTTCGGCGCCTGCCGCGGCCTGCGCGGGCCGCCGGGCGGCGAGGTCGACCTCGGCCAGCCGGAACAGCGTCATGCCCGCCCACAGTTGCTGGCGGCTGTCCTGGAAGACGGTGAGCGCTTCCTGGAGCCGGGCCGCCGCCTCGCTCGTCCGGCCGCTCTGGGTGAGCGCAAGGCCCAGCGCGTAGCGGCCGTTGGCGCCCTTGAGCGCGTGCCCCATGTCGTCGTACATGTCGGTGCCCTGCTGGGCCAGCGACACCGCGCTGTGGGTGCGCCCGCTGTCCAGGTGGATCCGCGACAGGTTGCACAGCGCGCTGGCCTCGCCCGCGCGGTCCTGGCAGGCGCGGAACCCCTCGATGGCCCGGGTGAGCAGGCTCTCGCCGTCCTCGAACCGCTTCTGGTAGATCGCGATCACGCCGAGGGTGTTGTACGCCCAGCAGGCGGCCAGCGGATCGGTGCCGGAGCTGAGCCGCGCGGAGTGCTCGGCGGCCCGCACCGCGAGGTCGAAGCGGCCGGTGATGCTGTGGACGTAGGCGAGGCAGATCAGGGCACGGGCCTCGGCCCGCGGGGCGGCGTCGCGTTCGGCCGCGTCCCGCAGCGCGGCGGCGACGCTCTCGTACGCCTTGGAGTTGGTGCCCGACTCGGCGAGGTCGACGGCCGCCCACAGGGTGTCCACGGCCCGCTCCAGGGACGCGGGCCGGGTGGACTGGCGGACGCAGGCCAGCAGCGAGACCGCCTCGGTGTACAGCCAGTCCTGGGCCTTGTGCCGGTCCTCGAAGACCAGCCCCGGGTGGCGCGCGGTGTGCAGATGGTCCACCAGCCGGTCGCCCGGCCGCTCCAGCGCGTACGCGCCCGCCGCCGTGGCCAGGTAGAAGTCCAGCAGCCGCGACAGCGCCGCGTCCCGCTCGCCGGGCGGCTGCTCGTCGCGTTCGGCGCACGCGCGGGCGTAGAGCCGGACCAGGTCGTGGAAGCGGTAGCGGCCGGGGGCGGCGGACTCCAGCAGGGAGGTGTCGACGAGCGCTTCGAGCAGGTCCTCGGTGTCCTCGGCGGGCAGGTCGAGGACGGCCGCCGCCGCGGCGAGGGAGATGTCCGGGCCGTCGGCCAGGCCCAGCAGCCGGAAGGCACGGGCCTGGGCGGGCTCCAGCTGGCCGTAGCCCAGCTCGAAGGTGGCCTTCACCGCCAGGTCGCCCGCCTGGAGTTCGTCCAGACGGCGCCGCTCGTCGGCCAGCTTGGCGGCCAGCACGGAGACCGTCCAGGTGCGCCGGGCGGCCAGCCGGGAGGCGGCGATACGGATGGCCAGCGGCAGGAAGCCGCAGGCGGCGACCACGTCGAGGGCCGCCTCGCGCTCGCTCGCCACCCGCTCCTCGCCGACGATCCGGACGAAGAGCTGGAGCGCCTCCTCCGGGCTCATCACATCCAGGTCGACCAGATGGGCGCCCGCGAGGCCGACCATCCGCACCCGGGAGGTGACCAGCGCGGCGCAGCCCTCCGTGCCCGGCAGCAGGGGTCTGATCTGGGCGGCGTCGCGCGCGTTGTCCAGCAGCACCAGGACCCGGCGGCCGTCCAGGACGGAGCGGTACAGGGCGGCCCGCTCCTCCAGCGAGTCGGGGATCGCCGAGTCGGCGGTGCCCAGGGCGCGCAGGAAGGAGCCGAGGACGGTCTCCGGTTCGGCCGCGCGCTGGCCCGCGCCCTGGAGGTCGACGTAGAGCTGGCCGTCGGGGAAGGACGCGCGGGCCCGGTGCGCCACATGGACGGCCAGGGTCGTCTTGCCGACCCCGCCGATCCCGGCCAGCGCCGAGACGGCCATCACCCGGCCCTCGGCCGAGGCCAGCATGTCGCTCAGCTCGGTGACGAAGGACGTGCGGCCGGTGAAGTCGGGCACGGTCGCGGGCAGTTGAGCGGGCCGCACCGGTGCCGCCACCGGCTCGGGCGCGGGGGCGGAGGGCTCGGCAAGGGCCGGGTCGGCGCGCAGGATCCGCTGCTGGAGCTCGCGCAGCTCCGGGCGCGGGTCCACGCCCAGTTCGTCGGCGAGCAGCCGCCGGGTGTCCGCGTACACGGCCAGCGCCTCGGCCTGCCGGCCGCTGCGGTAGAGGGCGAGCATCAGCAGCTCGCGCAGGCGTTCGCGCAGCGGGTGGGCGGCGGTGAGCGCGGTCAGCTCCGAGACGGCCTCGCCGTGGCGGGCCTGTTCCAGGTCCATGTCCAGGCGCGCCTCCAGCAGTTGCAGCCGCCACTCCTCGAGGCGCACCCGCTGGGCCTCGGCGTACGGGCCGGGCACCCCGGCCAGGGGCTCGCCGTCCCACAGGTGCAGCGCGCGGCCCAGCAGTGCCCGTGCCCGGTGCAGGTCCCCGGCGGCGCGGGCCTTGTCCGCCTCCGTGCCGAGGTCCTGGGCCGTGGCCAGGTCCAGCGCGCCCGCGTCGAGGCCGCGTACGGCGTAGCCGCCGGACTCGCTGACCAGCACCCCGGGGTCCAGGACCTTGCGCAGCCGGGAGGCGTAGGTGCGCAGCGCCGCCAGCGCCTGCGAGGGCGGCTCCTCGCCCCACAGGGCGTCGATCAGCTCGGCCGCCGTCGCCGTGCGCCCCTCGCGCAGCAGCAGCGCGGCGAGCAGGGCGCGCTGCTGCGGCGACCCGGTGGGCAGCGGCTCCTCGCCGCGCCAGGCGCGCACCGGTCCGAGTACGCAGAAGCGCAGCGCCGCCGGCCGTCCGGCACGCCGCTGCTCAGGTACTCGGGGTACACCGTCCATCGCTGCTCCCTGGCCGCCAGCCGAACTGTCCTTCTTCGATAGGTCAGTTTGCCTTCTAAATGGCAGATGCGTCAGCTCCGGGAGACAGCGATCACAGGTCGTGGTGCCCGGTGACACAAGGCCCACACATGCTCTCCGCATCCGGAGAGCGGGCCGCGCCCGGGTGGCAAGCGCTCTCAGTCCGCCAGGTCCACCCGGACGGTCAGCAGGTCGGTCCCGAAGACGCGGACCGCTGCGCTGTTGAACCGGGGCAGGCGGCGCAGCCGGGCCGCGGCGTCGTCCTCGGGCAGCAGATGCGCGGTGCCGTGGTGCCAGCGGCCCCCGATCCGGACCCGGACCGCGGGGTCGGCCAGGATGTTGCGCACGTACTGGGAGCGGGTGCCGAACTCGGAGACGATCCAGAAGGACTCGCCGGTGCGGCGCCCGCCGACGGGGGTGCGGCGGGGCAGGCCGGAGACGCGTCCGGTGGTCTCCAGCAGGGTCTGGAGCGGAAGGCGCCGGGTGACCGGGTTGGCGACGTACCGCTGGAAGCGGGTGACCATCCGGTGCTTCAGGTCGCTGTGACGGGTCAGACGGGTCATGGTGCGTCAGCGTAGACCGGGGGCGCGTCCCGGGGAGTGGGCGCCCGCCGGGTGCCGGGCGCCCGCCGGGTGCGGGGCGGTCACCGGGCCGCCCGGCCGGCGGCACGGGCCCTGGCCCGGACATGGGCGACGTAGCGGACGGTGAAGACCATCGGGATCGCGAAACCGGCGATCTGGATGACGGCGGCGAGGGCGGAGTGGGCGTGCCCGGCGTGGCTCAGCAGGGCGAGGACGACGGCGGTCACGGCGAACGCGGCGGTCCACACGGCGGTGATGACGGTGTTGGTCCGGACGAAGGGCTTCAGTCCCCACAGCTCGGGCGGCGTACTGCGCTTGGCGATGCCCAGGGTGAACGGCCTGCCGATGAGCAGGGAGACCCCGGCGATGACGGCGAGGGTGCCCGAGGAGAGCGCCGCGGAGTAGGTGTGCACGCCCGAGTCGTGGTCGGCGAAGGCGACGGCCGCCAGCACGGCGAAGAAGACCGCCGAGCCGGACTCGATGATCAGCGCGTCGAAGCCGGCGCCGGAGCGCACCTGGCCGACGATGACCGCGACGGCGATGACGAGCGCGGCCAGGGCCGCCCACTGCCAGCTCCCCGAGGGCAGCACCGCGAAGACGATCCATGGCAGGAAGGTGCGCAGATAGGACATGGCGTTCCCCGTTTTCCCCGGTGGCACTTAGTTCTGTTCCGACATGTCGAAAGTAGAAGGTCGAGGACTGACATGTCAATCCTGGAAGGTCGTGGCTACAGTGGGGGCATGAGCCTCAGACACGCACTGCTCGGCCTGCTCTCGGAGCGCCCCGCCAGCGGCTACGACCTGCTGAAGCGGTTCGAGACCTCGTTGGCCAACGTCTGGCCGGCCACCCAGAGCCAGATCTACACCGAACTGACCAAGCTCGCCGGCGCCGGACTGATCGAGGTGGCGGCCGAGGGCCCCCGGGGCCGCAAGGAGTACGCCCTCACCGGCGGCGGACTGGCCGAGCTGCGCCACTGGCTCACCGCGACCGAGCCCCAGCGCACCGTCCGCAGCGACATCCTGCTGCGCGTCTTCTTCCTCGGCGTGCTCACCCCCGCGCAGGGCCGCGCCTACCTCACCGGCCTCGCCGAGATGTCCGAGCGCGAGCACGGCGAACTGCGCCGGCTCACCGACTCCATCGACTGGGGCGACGACAGCCTCTCCGTGCACGGCCGCATCGCCCTGGAGTACGGGCTGCGCTTCAACGCCATGCGCCGCGAGTGGGCCGAGTGGGCGGCGGACCGGATCAAGTGAGCGGGGGCCGGGCGGCGCGGTCGCGCCCGTCGCCGTGATCGGCGCCGGTGATCAGCGCACTCGTATGCTCGGAGGATGACGACTTCCGCGACCTCCGGAACCGGCCCCACCGAGAACTCCCTGCGTCGCGCCCTCAAACGCGCGCGGGACGGTGTCGCGCTCGACGTCGCCGAGGCGGCGGTGCTGCTCCAGGCCCGCGGCGAACACCTGCGCGACCTCGTCGCCTCCGCCGCCCGGGTGCGCGACGCCGGGCTCGACGCCGCCGGGCGGCCCGGCGTCATCACCTACTCCAAGAGCGTCTTCGTCCCGCTGACCCGGCTGTGCCGGGACAAGTGCCACTACTGCACCTTCGTCACCGTCCCCGGCAAGCTGCGCCGGGCCGGGCACGGGATGTTCATGTCGCCGGACGAGGTGCTGGACATCGCCCGCCGGGGCGCCGCACTCGGCTGCAAGGAAGCCCTCATCACCCTCGGCGACAAGCCGGAGGACCGCTGGCCCGAGGCGCGCGAGTGGCTCGACGCGCACGGCTACGACGACACCATCGCCTACGTCCGCGCGATCTCCGTCCGCGTCCTGGAGGAGACCGGACTGCTGCCGCACCTCAACCCGGGCGTCATGAGCTGGACGGACTTCCAGCGCCTCAAGCCCGTCGCCCCGTCCATGGGCATGATGCTGGAGACCACCGCGACCCGCCTGTGGTCCGAGCCCGGCGGCCCCCACCACGGCTCCCCGGACAAGGAACCCGCCGTGCGGCTGCGGGTCCTGGAGGACGCCGGACGCTCCTCCGTCCCCTTCACCTCCGGGATCCTCATCGGCATCGGCGAGAGCCACGAGGAGCGCGCCGAGTCCCTGTTCGCGCTGCGCAAGATCGCCCGCGCCCACCACGGCATCCAGGAACTGATCATCCAGAACTTCCGTGCCAAGCCGGACACGGCGATGCGCGGCATGCCCGACGCCGAACTGGACGACCTGGTCGCCACCGTCGCCGTCGCCCGGCACATCATGGGCCCCGCCGCCTGCCTCCAGGCCCCGCCCAACCTGGTCGACGGCGAGTACGAACGCCTCATCGAGGCAGGCATCGACGACTGGGGCGGTGTCTCCCCGCTCACCATCGACCACGTCAACCCCGAGCGCCCCTGGCCGCAGATCGACCAGTTGCGCGAGCGCTCCGCCGCCGCCGGCTTCGAGCTGCGCGAACGGCTCTGCGTCTACCCGGAGTTCGTCACCCGGGGCGAGCCCTGGCTCGACCCGCGGCTGCTCCCGCACGTCGGCGCCCTCGCCGACCCGGACACCGGACTGGCCCGCGAGGACGCCGTCGTCGAGGGCCGCCCCTGGCAGGAGCCCGACGAGGCGTTCACCGCGTCCGGCCGCACCGACCTGCACACCGCCGTCGACACCGAGGGCCGCACCGGCGACCGGCGCGGCGACTTCGACGAGGTCTACGGCGACTGGGAGGCCCTGCGCGAGGCCGCGGCACCCGGCATGGTGCCCGAGCGCATCGACACCGACGTACGCCAGGCGCTGCGCACCGCGGCCGACGACCCGACGCGGCTGACCGACGCCGAGGCGCTGGCCCTGCTGCACGCGGACGGGCCCGCGCTGGACGCCCTCACCCGGATCGCGGACGACGTCCGCAGATCGGCGGTGGGCGACGACGTGACGTACATCGTCACCCGCAACATCAACTTCACCAACGTCTGCTACACCGGCTGCCGCTTCTGCGCGTTCGCCCAGCGCCGCACCGACGCCGACGCCTACACCCTCTCCCTCGACCAGGTCGCCGACCGCGCCCAGCAGGCCTGGGAGGTGGGCGCGGTGGAGGTCTGCATGCAGGGCGGCATCCACCCGGACCTGCCCGGCACCGCGTACTTCGACATCGCGCGCGCGGTCAAGGAACGCGTCCCGGGCATGCATGTGCACGCCTTCTCGCCGATGGAGGTGGTCAACGGCGCCTCCCGCACCGGACTTTCGGTCCGCGAGTGGCTGACGGCGGCCAAGGAGGCGGGCCTGGACAGCATCCCGGGCACCGCGGCGGAGATCCTGGACGACGAGGTCCGCTGGGTGCTGACCAAGGGCAAACTGCCCGCCGCCACCTGGATCGAGGTGGTGACCACCGCGCACGAGCTGGGCATCCGCTCCTCCTCGACGATGATGTACGGCCATGTCGACCAGCCCCGCCACTGGCTCGGCCATCTGCGCACGCTGGCCGGGATCCAGCAGCGCACGGGCGGGTTCACCGAGTTCGTGACGCTGCCCTTCATCCACACCAACGCGCCCGTCTACCTGGCCGGCATCGCCCGCCCCGGACCCACGGTCCGCGACAACCGGGCGGTCACCGCGATGGCCCGGCTGCTGCTGCACCCCTGGATCCCCAACATCCAGACGAGCTGGGTCAAACTGGGCACGGAGGGCGCGGCAGAGATGCTCCGCTCCGGCGCCAACGACCTCGGCGGGACCCTCATGGAGGAGACCATCTCCCGGATGGCGGGCTCCTCCTACGGCTCCTACAAGTCGGTCAAGGACCTGACCGAGGTCGCCGCCGCGGCCGGCCGGCCCGCGAAACCGCGCACCACCCTCTACGGCGAGGTCCCCGAGGAGCGGCAGCGCGCGGCGGCCGCCTCCGACGGTCATCTGCCGCGGCTGCTGCCGGTGCTGGACTGAACCGCGCGGGAGGCGGCCCACAGTACGATGAGCCGACGGTTCCCGGGGCCGAACAGCTGAGTAGCCGAGGAGATGCGTGCCCATGCCTGCCCGAATACCTTCGTGGGCCTGGGTCAGCGGCCTCACCGTCGCGGCGGTCGTCGCGGTCGGCGCCCTCGCCGCCCAGGCGGACCAGGGCCCGCACCCCGTCGCCGCCGCGCCCCGTCCGAGCGCCTCGGCCTCCGCGGGCAAGCACCCGCCGGCCGCCTCCCCCAAGCACACCGCGCCGCCCGCGGCCCCGACCGGCTCGGGCACCGGCCGCCGTGTCGTCTACTCCCTCGGCCAGAAGCGCGTCTGGCTGATGGACGAACGCGGCATGCCCTCCCGGACGTTCGCCGTCTGGCCCGGCACGGTCAGCCCCGACCCGGGCGCCTACGCGATCTCCCAGCGGGTCGCCGACCCCACGAAGGGCTCGGACGGCGTGGAGATCGAGCACATCATGTACTTCGCCGGGAAGGCGGGCGTCTTCGTCGCCTTCAGCAACGCCGTCGACGGCTCCTCGCCGCCACCGGTCGCCGAGGGCATCAAGACGGGCGGCGTCCGCACCGGCAAGGAGGACGGCACGGCCCTGTGGGACTTCGCGGCGAAGGGGACGCGGGTGGTCGTGGTCGACTGACGCCCCGGCCCCGCGGCCACCGCCTCCCCGGCGGCGTCGTACGCCTACGCGGCCCCGGCCCCCCTCGGGTAGCGGGCGAGCCAGCCCGGGGACGAGCCGGTGGGGCCGTGCAGGGCGGGGCCCTGGGTCATCTCCATCGCGAAGTCGTCCGCGAGGACCAGCAGGGTGGGGCGGCCCTCCAGTTCGGCCAGCCAGGCGGGCGGCAGGGCCGTCTCGCCGTGCAGGGCGCCGAGCAGCCCGCCGGTGAGGGCACCGGCCGCGCCCGAGGGGCCGCTCTGGTTCACCGCCAGGCACAGTCCGTGCCGTACGTCCTCGCCGACCAGCGCGCAGTACACGGCGACCGCGAGCACGCCCTCCGCCGCGCCCCGCCCGGCCAGTTCCGCCACCCGCGCCGGGCCCGGCATGCCCTGGCGGACCGCGCCCAGCGCGTGCTGGAGGGCGTCCGACACCGGCTCGTGGCCCGGCCGCACCGCGAGCAGCGCCAGCGCCTTCTGCACCGCGGCGTCCAGCGCGTCCCCGCGGGCCAGCCCGTGCACGATCACGGCGTACGCGCCGGCCGCCAGCCACGCCGAGGGGTGGCCGTGGCTCTGCGCGGCGCACTCCACCGCGAGCTGCACGACCAACTGGGGCTCCCAGCCGACCAGCAGCCCGAACGGCGCGGACCGGGCGGCGGCCTCCGGACCCGTCTCCCCGGGGTTCTTCGGCGTCTCCGGGGTCCCCATGACGGTGTCGCCGAACCCGCCGAGCAGCGCCCGCGTCGGCTCCCGCCGGGCGTACAGCCACTCCTCGCGGGCCAGCCAGCCGTCGTCCTCGCGGCGCTCGTCGGGTCCCCAGTCCCGCTGGGTGGCCGCCCAGCGCAGATACGCGCGGTGCAGGTCGGTCGGCGGGTGCCAGGCCCCGGTGTCGCGGCGTACCTGCGCCCGGATCAGCCCGTCCACGGTGAACAGCGTGAGCTGGGTGAAGTGCGTGATCCCGCCGGACCGCCCGTGCGCGGGGGCCAGGTCCGCGATCCCCTCGGGGCCGTGCGCCGCGCGGATCGCGTCGAGGCCGAGCCCGTCCACCGCGGCCCCGAGCGCGTCCCCCAGCCCCACGCCGAGCAGCGTGCCCCGCACTCTGCTGCGGAAGTCCTGCTGCTCGGCACGCCCCCAGACCACCCCGGACGTCGTACCCACCCAGACCTCCTCACGGCACCGTCCGTACGTACGACGTTCGGCACTGTAGCCGAACGGGAACGGTGCGTTCAGGTGCTCCGTGGGCGCGGCCCTCACGACGGCGGGGTGCCCACCACGTCGTCGCCCGCGCCCGCCGGGGCCGGTACCGCCGCCGAGGAGGCGCCGTCGCCGTCCCCGTCGGTGTTGACCCGTTCGATGACGGCGAGCCGTTCGGGGGTGTCCTCCGGGTGGATGTAGCCGATGACGACGTACAGGACCAGGGAGACCGCGAGCGGGATCGACACCTGGTACTGGAGCGGTACGCCGCCGTCGACGTGCGCGTTCACCGGGTAGTTCACCAGCCAGAACGCCAGCAGGCCCAGCGCCCAGCTGGTGAGCGCGGCGGTCGGTCCGGAGCGGCGGAAGGGGCGGAGCAGGCCCAGCATCATCGGGATGGCGATCGGGCCCATGAGACCGGCGACCCACTTGATGACGACCGTGATGATGTCCTTGAAGGCGGGGGACTCGACCTGGGTCGCCACCGCCATGGACAGGCCGAGGAAGACGACGGTCGTCACCCGGGCGGCCACCAGGGCACCGCGCGTGCCCCACGCCCGCGCCCGCCGCGACAGCACCGGTGCCACGTCCCGGGTGAAGACGGCGGCGATCGCGTTGGCGTCCGAGGAGCACATGGCCATCGTGTGGGAGAAGAAGCCGACGACGACCAGGCCCAGCAGCCCGTGCGGCAGGAGCTGTTCGGTCATCAGGGCGTAGGAGTCGGAGCCGTCGGGCCTGGCCGCGTGCACCAGCAGCGGCGACATCCACATCGGGAAGAAGAGGACGGCCGGCCAGACGAGCCACAGCGCGGCGGACAGGCGCGCCGAGCGCTCGGCCTGGCGGGCGCTGCTCGTGGCCATGTAGCGCTGGGCCTGGTTGAGCATGCCGCCGTTGTACTCGAAGAGCTTGATGAACAGGAAGGCCAGCAGGAACACCGTGCCGTACGGGCCGACCAGCGGCTTGCCGTGGCCGTGCAGGGCGGGCTCGTCCCAGGCGCCGAGGAAGCCGATGCCCTTGTCGTTCAGCTTGAGGACGACGGCGACGAACATGGAGACACCGGCGAGCAACTGGATGACGAACTGCCCCAGTTCGGTGAGCGCGTCCGCCCACAGGCCGCCGATCGTGCAGTAGACGGCGGTGATCGCCCCGGTGATGAGGATGCCCTGGTCGAGGCTGATCCCGGTGAAGACGGACAGCAGGGTCGCGATCGCCGCCCACTTGGCGCCCACGTCCACGATCTTCAGCAGCATGCCGGACCAGGCGAGCGCCTGCTGCGTGGGGAGGTTGTAGCGGTTCTTCAGATACTCCAGCGGCGAGGCCACGTGCAGCCGGGAGCGCATCCGGTTGATGCGCGGCGCGAACAGCTTCGAGCCGATGGCGATGCCCAGGGCGATGGGGAACGACCAGGTGACGAAGGAGGTGACGCCGTAGGTGTAGGAGATGCCCGCGTATCCGGTGAACAGCACCGCGCTGTAGCCCGACATGTGGTGCGAGATGCCGGACAGCCACCAGGGCATCCGGCCGCCCGCGGTGAAGAAGTCGCTCACGTCGCCCACCCGCCGGTGCGACCAGAGGCCGATCGCCACCATCACACCGAAGTAGCCGATGAGCACGGCCCAGTCGAGACTGTTCATGTGCCCCCTTCCAGGGTCCGCCTTGTGAACTCCGCTCAGCAGGTGGGCACTTCGCCTGAACGGGGGAGGGGCGACGAAGGCCGCGAAGTGCCCGCTCATCGTGGGATCGCTCGCATGTGCACGACAAGAAAGCGGAAGGTCAAGACGGAGTAAAAAGGTTCTGCTTGCTGACCTCGGTTCAGCTATATGAACATGCGGGAGTGGTGTCGGGGTGTGCCGACGGGGCCGCCCCGGGCAGGGCGAAGCCCCCTCGGCAACGGCGGCGGACCGGCCGAGGGGGCTTCTGCGGGCGGCGCTCACGGGGCTGCCGCGTGCGCCTGCTGTGCGTTCTTCAGTTGTGGTGCGGTGTGCCGGGCGAGGGTCGGGAGGGCCCCGGCAGAGGCCCCTGCCTCAGGACTTGACCGACGCCACGAAGGAGTTCCACGTGTCGGCGCGGAAGCCGAGCGCCGGGCCCCCGGGGACCTTGGAGTCCCGGACCGCCATGGCCGCGACGACCGGTGACTTGACCTCGACGCACGCGCCGTTGCCCGTGGAGTACGAGGACTTGGTCCACTTCGCCGTGGCACCCTGACGAATTGCCATTTCTGCTCCGGATTGCGAGTGAGGGGTTGAATGGCTGACACCGCACGACGCGTTCGGGGAACCCACAGCGCGGTCTGCGCCAACGGTGTTGCTCGATGGCGTGATCGACGCTACTCGCCGGGCTCGTTGGGTGAAGCCGCCGTTCACTCGACCGGATGGCATATTCCAACAGCTCTTCCGTCTACGGCTGTTGACGGTGTACCGTGCCCGCCTCTCAGCGTGCGTAGTCCTTCGCGGCCTTCTCGATGAACTCCCGCGACTGCTCCACGTTGAGGGCCTGCGCGCGCAGGTGCTCGTACATCACGCTGTACTTCTGCACGTCGTTGGCCTTCTCCAGATACAGGTCGCTGGTCACGCCCTCGATGTAGACCACGCTGGAGTCCGCCGTGTCCGGGAACTCCAGGATGGCGTACTGGCCGTTCAGGCCCGGATGCGCGCCCATCCCGAAGGGGATCACCTGCACGGTCACGTGCGGCAGCTGCGACTGCTCGACCAGGTGCTCCAACTGCTCCCGCATCAGCGCCGGACCGCCGACGACCCGGCGCAGCGCGGCCTCGTCCAGGACCGTCCACAGCCGCAGCGGGTTCTCGGCGGCCGCGATGCGCTCCTGTCTGCGCATCCGTACCTGGACGCGCTTCTCGATGTCCGCGGGCGTCGTCTCCGGCAGCGCGCCGGCGATCAGCGCCTCTGCGTACTGACGGGTCTGGAGCAGCCCCGGGACCACCTGCGGGTCGTACACCCGCAGACTCGCCGCGTCGGTCTCCAGACCGATGTACACGCTGTACGGGATGTCACCGAAGGAGTGCCACCAGCCCTGCTGGCGCGAGTCCTTGGCCATCTGCATCAGCGAGTCGACGATCCGGTGGTCCTCGACCTCGTAGACCCCGCACAGATCGCGGACGTCGCGCTGGCTGATGCTGCGCCGGCCGTTCTCCAGACGGCTGATCTTCGACTGCGACACGAGCAGTCGTTCCGCCACTTCTTCCGCCGTCATGCCCTTGAGCTCACGGAGCCTGCGCAGCTCCTGGCCCAGCCGGCGCCGCCTGACGGTGGGATTGACATTGGACGCCACGGGACGCGCACCTCCGGCTGCATGCCTCTACTTTGCGTATCTGCTGCTGAGCAGATTGCCACCAAGCGGCTTGCCTCCGCTGGGAAACGCCGGATATGCGGCGTCCGCAAGCCGGTTCGGGGGCCCTGGTGAGCGGCCGGGCGGGGCGCCGGAACCCCGGGGTGGACCCCCGGGTTCCGCCACCCCGCCCGGACCAGCGGCTCCCGAACCGGGTCTGGGGACTGCGCTGCGGCGTGTGCGGCGTGCGCGGCCCGTACGGTCGTACGACCTGTACGGCGTGCGCGTGGGTGCGATGGTGTCGTGCTTCCGTGGTGCGGTGGTGCGGTGTTTCTGCGGTGCGGTGCTTCTACGGTGCGGTGCTTCTACGGTGCGCCGCGGTGCCTTCGCCGTGGAGCGGCTGCCGCGCCGCCGCGGCGGATCAGTGCGCCACCGCGCGCATCATGGCCCCGGCGCCGTGCTGCGGCTGCATCGGAACGCCGCGGGCCGGTTCCGGAGCGGGCCTGCCGCCCGCGGTGGCCTGCCGGCCGACCGGTGCCTGGCCGCGGCGGGGCTGGGCCGCCGCGCCGTTCTGCACGTCCATCACGGCGTGTGCGACGAGACCCCCCATGGGGTCGTGCCGGATCAGATCGCGCAGCCGGGACCGGGACGAACGCCCCTCGTTGCCCGGATACAGGTGCTTGCCGAGGCCGACCGCGTGGGCCAGCGCCGCGAGCGCCGCGGTCCGCGGGTCCGGCGGTACGCCGGTGCGGATCGCGGAGTCGAGCCGGGCCCTGATCTCCCGGCTGATCGCGTTGTCCGTCGCCTGGTAGCGAGTCGTCGGCAGCACCCCGCACATCTGGCCGGCCACGGCATGCACCATGCCGCACCGCTCCAGATGCGAGAGATAGGTCTGGCGGAGCCCGAGACGCGGCCCGCCGATCCAGTGGACGGCCCGTACCGGAGCGCCGCGCCTCCGCAGCAACTCCAACGCGCAGTCCAGTGTCGGATCTCCTGTCGGCCGTGGCACCACCACGGCGATACGATCCCCGTCTGGGGCTATCCGTCCGGCCAGCGCCAGCTCCACTAGCTGTGCCCCGGCCAGACCCAGGTCGAGCGACTGCGGCTGCGCAGTGGTACCCGTGGTCGGGTCCAGTGCCAGCAGCAGAAGCTCCTCCGGAAGTGTTCTGCGGCTCCTGCCCATCCATGCCTCCCCGCGTGGATGTACGACAGGGTGACCCCTCTCACATTGGTCTGTCGAGAGTGCGTGACCGCTTCGTAGTGGAACCAGTAGGTATGTCGTTCTCGTCTTCCCCGTGGGTTTGGTCCGCACACAGGACACTGGTACATGGTTCGGACAGCGGTACGACCGGGTGGTACAGGCGGTCGTACCTCCGCTGGTACGGCCGGCCGGTACGGCTGTGTGCGGGTGGCGGTTCACGGTTCGGTAGCGGCACGCGGGGCGTGCGGCACATGAGGAGGCATCGGTGGCGGGCGAGTCCCCCGACAGGTCGAAGCAGCGCGAGTCGTCGGCAGAACCGACGTCGGGGAGCGCGGGCCCGGTTCCCGGGGCCAGGAGCGAGACGCGGGATCCCCGCGATCCGCGCCTCGCGCTGAGCGGGGAGTCCGGTGCGTCCGGGGCGGCGGCCGGTGAAGCGTCCGGCACGTCGGGTACGTCCGGTACGTCGGGGAGTCGCGGTGGCGTGGACACGGCCACGCGGGTGCTCTCGGTGCGGGACGTGGTGACGGAGCCGAAGCCGGAGCCGGAGGCGGAGGACGATCCGGCGGAAGCGCCGGAGGCGGGCGAGGGCGGCGGCGGGAGCGGCGTCGCCGAGGACGCCGAGCAGTCCGAGGAACCGGCGGCGGAGGAAGCCCGGGACGCCGAGGACGCCGAGAAGCCCGAGCCGGACGCCGGGACGGCCGCGAAGGCGGACGCCGGGACGGCCGACGACCCCGAGCCCGAGGCGAAGGCGAAGGCGAAGACCGCAGAGCCCAAGGTTTCCGAGCCCAAGGCCCCCGAGACCGGGACTCCGGAGCCCGAGGCCCCGAAGGCCGACGCCGACACCGACCGCTCTGAGGCCGAAGCAGAAGCCGAAACCGAGGCCGAACCCGCAGTCGACCGGCCCACCGCTGTCTTCAAGAAGCCCAGGCCCGCCGTCGACCAGCCCACCACCATGCTGAAGCTGGGCGGCGCGGCGAAGGACGCGGCGAAGGACGGCGCGAAGGCCGCCCCGAAGCCCGGCGAGGGCGGCGAGGGCAAGGGCGGCACCAAGCCCGCCCCCAAGCCCGCGGAGTCCGAGGCCGAGCGCACCAGCAAGTTCGTCGCGCTCAAGCCCCTGGACGCCCCGAAGCCGGAGTCCGCCGCCCCGGCCACGCCGAAGGCGGAGCCCACCGCGCCGCCCGCGCGCACCACGCCCGCGGCCCGGCCCGGCTTCGAGCGGACCACCCAGCAGCCGCTGCCGCCCAAGCCCCCGCTGGACCTGCTCGCGGAGCTGACGAACACTCCGCCGCCGCCGGAGACCCCGCTGCGCACGACGATGCGCCGGGTGAAGATCTGGACCCCGCTGGTCCTGCTGCTCCTGGTCGTCTTTGCGGTCGTACAGGCTCTGCGCCCGCTGCCGGCGCCCGCCCTCGCCCTCACCGCGAAGGACACCTACGCCTTCGACGGCGGCAAGCTGTCCCTGCCGTGGCCGGACGAGGGCCAGGGCTGGATGGACGTGCAGGGCGTCGGCGCGATGGGGCAGTTCGGCGCCCAGAAGCCGGTGGCCATCGGGTCGGTCGCCAAGACCATGACGTCGTACATCATCCTGCGCGACCACCCGCTCAAGGTGGGCCAGGAGGGCCCGAAGATCCAGATCGACCCGACGGCCGAGAAGGAGGGCGGCTACGACAAGGGCGGTGAGTCCACGCTCAACACGGTCAAGGCCGGC
The DNA here is from genome assembly GCF_000373685.1 of Streptomyces sp. PsTaAH-124. Taxonomy (NCBI): domain Bacteria; kingdom Bacillati; phylum Actinomycetota; class Actinomycetes; order Kitasatosporales; family Streptomycetaceae; genus Streptomyces; species Streptomyces sp. PsTaAH-124. The sequence continues at coordinate 161,769 of NZ_KB892167.1, forward strand.
CAGAGCCTCACCGAGAAGCAGGCGCTGTCCGCCGTCATGATCCCGTCCGCGAACAACATCGCGCGGCTGCTGGCGCGCTGGGACGCGGGTTCCGAGGCGGCGTTCGTCAAGAAGATGAACGACACCGCCAAGGAACTGGGGATGACCCACACGACGTACACCGACCCCTCCGGTCTGAAGGAGACGACCGTCTCCACCGCCGAGGACCAGGTGAAGCTCGGCAACCAGGTCGTGCAGAACCCGGCGCTGGTGGCCATCACCAGCGCGGCCAGCTGGACGGACCCGTCCGGCAAGAACTGGCCCAACTGGAACGAGCTGCCGTACCGGATGGGCGCGATCGGCATCAAGACGGGCAGCACCACCGCGGCCGGCGGCAATCTGCTCTTCGCCGCCCGCAAGAAGGTCGGCGGCGAGACGGTCACCGTCGTCGGCGCGATCCTGGGCCAGCACAAGAACCCGATCCTCGGCACCGCCAACGCCGTCAGCAAGACCGCCCTCGAAGCCGCCAAGGAGGCCCTGACCTCCGCGAAGATCCTCAAGAAGGGCGACGTCGTCGGGTACGTGGACGACAAGCTCGGCGGCCACACCCCCGTCGTCGTCACCGAGGACGTCACCGCGGTCGGCTGGGCCGGTTCGCAGGTGAAGCTGTCCTTCGCCGCCGACCAGGTGCCCCACTCGGCGAAGGCCGGGACCAAGGTCGGCACGCTCACCGTGGGCGAGGGCGGCGCGGGCGGCGCGATCAAGGTGCCGGTCGCCCTCAGCCAGGACCTCGGCGAGCCGGACTTCCTGGCCAGGCTGACCCGGATCAGCTGACCGGTGCGGGCCCGGCCCCGGGCCCGCACCAGCGGTCCGCGCACCCCGTCGGGGAGCCCCACCCGGGGCGCTCCCCGGCGGGGTGCGTGCTAGCGTCACGAATCGGGCACGTCACCGGTCGTGGGACGAGGCCGCGAACAGAGGACGGGACACGGGGAGTGCCTTCAGGTGGCCACAGCGGAGCCGACACGCGCCGACGACGCCGATCCGGGCCCGGGAGCAGGCCCGCGAATAGGTTCGCGCATCCCTGACACGGAGCGCGACCGGACGCGGGCGGACGGTGACACGGCGCGGGCCGGTGGTGACGAACTCGCCTGGGCGGCCCGGTGGCCGCGTGCCCGCGGTGCCGTCCTGGCGCTGCGTGAGCGGATGCTCCGGCATCCCGTCCTCTCGATCACCGCGCTGGCCGGTGTGCTGCACGTCATCTGGTTCTTCGCCTTCGCCAACAGCGGCGGCGACCTCGCCGCGCAGGACGCGTGGGCCGAGTTCGTCGGCCGCCACCCGGACTCGGCGTACAACCTCGCCTGGTACGGCGGGATGCACGCGGTCTCCTACAGCATGGTGTCGCCGTATCTGATGTCCCTGCTCGGCGTCCGTACGACGATGATGATCGCGGGCACGGTCTCCGCGGGCCTGCTCACCTTGATACTCCTGCGCAGCCGCGTGGTCAGAAACCCGCTGTGGGCGGCGCTGGCCGGGGTGTTCGGACTGCTGTGCAACGCGCTGTCGGGCCGGGTGACCTTCGGTCTGGGCACGATGTTCGCGCTGGGCGCGGTCGCCGCCGTCTTCTGCTGGCCGCACCGCTGGCGCCGCAAGCGCTGGGCGAAGGCCCTGGTCGCGGCGCCGCTGGCCGCGCTCGCCACCATGGGCTCGCCGGTGGCGGGCCTGTTCGTGGGCCTGGTGGCGGTCGCCCTCTTCCTCCAGAAGCGCCGCCCCGGTGCCTGGGCGCTCGGGCTGGCTCCGGCCGTGGTGGTGGCCGTCTCCGCGCTGCTCTTCCCCTTCTCCGGCACCCAGCCGATGGGCTTCGGCTCGGCGTCCCTGCCGCTGCTGTACGCCGTCCTCGCGGCCGTCCTCGTCCCCCGGGAGTGGACGACGGTCCGGATCACCTCCTGGGTGTACGCCCTGTCGGTGGTCGGGGTCTGGGTGATCAGCTCCCAGATCGGCTCCAACATCACCCGCCTGGCGATGCTGTTCGCCGGGGTGGCGCTGGTGGCGGCGCTGCCGTTCACGGTGCCGCGCTCGCGCAAGTGGTACGCGACCGTGCTGGCGCTGACCGGCTTCGTCGTCTGGATCGGCTTCAAGTCGGTGGACGACATCGTGCACACCGCGCCCGCCGCCTCCTGGTCGCGCGAGCTGGCCCCGCTGGTCAACCAGTTGCAGAAGGCCGGTGCGCAGAAGGGCCGGGTCGAGGTCGTCCCGGCCAGCTCGCACCGCGAGGCGTCCGCGCTGGCGCCGTACGTCAACCTCGCCCGCGGCTGGAACCGCCAGGCCGACATGGAGCGCAACCCGCTCTTCTACGACGACACGCTCAACTCGGCCAACTACCACGACTGGCTCCAGCGCTGGGCGGTGCACTACGTGGTGCTGCCCAAGGGCGAGCCGGACGGCGACGGCGGGCAGCGCGAGCGGGCGCTCGTGCAGCGCGGCATGCCCTACCTCAGCCAGGTCTGGGGCGACGCCAACTGGCAGCTGTTCAAGGTCACCGACCCCAAGCCGCTCGCCGAGCCCCACGCCGTCGTCGACCGGGCCGAGCAGGGCGAGCTGACCATCGAGGTGCGCGAGCCCGGCCGGGTCCTCATCCGCATCCCGTACTCGCCCTGGCTGAGCCTGGTCGACGAGCACGGCAAGAGCCTCAAGGCGCCCCAGGAGACCGAGGCGTCCAAGCACCGGACCGAGGGCACGCCGAAGACGTTCGACAACGTCAACGGCTGTCTGGCGGAGACCCCGCAGGACGCCAGGGGCGACAGGTGGACGAGCCTGCTCGCCCCGAAGACGGGCACCTACCACCTCGCGGCGCCCTACCGCCTGCCGCGCGGCACCCCGTGCCCGGACGAGCTGAAGCCCGGCAAGTGAGCCGGACCCCGGCGCGCCGCGTCCGGACCCGCTGACGGCCGCGCCGCTGACCGCCGCGCCGCTGACCGCCGCGCCGCTGACCGCGGCCCGGCGGTCCCGGCGGCCCGGCGCTCACCTCACCGGATCACCTCACCTCACCTCACCTCACCGGAAAGGCCACGTCGCACACCGGGTCCTCGGGCCCGGCCGCCTCCCAGTCGGCGAAGTACACCTCGCGGCAGGGCCCGGCAGGCGTCAGCCCCTGACCGGTGATCCACCGCCCCACGGCGTCGAAGGCGGCCTGGATCTGCGGGTGGGCGACCTGTGCCTTGGTGATCCGGGTGTACGCCAGCCGCCGTACGGGCTCGACGCGCACCGCCGTGTCCCAGGACCGCCCCCGCGCCTCGGCCCAGGCGCGCGCGGCCCGCTCGTCGGCGACCGGGACGCAGCACTCGGCGGGTCCGTCGCTCTCCATGGACACCTCGGCGTGATAGACGACGAACGGCGGTCCCGCCACCCCGCCGCACTCCCGCGCCGCTTCCTCCAGCCGGCCCAGCGACGCCCCGATCCACGCGGGCAGCTCACCCGCCAGCGTGTGCCGGGTCTCGGTGACCACCACCTGCGCGGGCACCTCGACCGTCTCGACCGCGAACTTCCCGTACATGTCCTCGCTCCTCCCGGACAGCCGTCCACGGAGGTAGTCGGCGAGGGTCCGCTGCCCGGCCACCCGGCGCTCGACGTCCGCCCAGTACGCGCTGAGCAGCCCGGCCGCGCCGGGCCCGTCCAGCTCGGCCGCCGCGAGCACCTCGGCCACCCGCGCCAGCGGCATGTCCAGCCGCCGCAGCAGCGCCACCAGCCGGGCCCGCTCCGTCTGCGACGCGCGGTAGTAGCGGTAGCCGCTGGCCTCGTCGACCTGCGCCGGTACCAGCAGCCCCAGGCGGTCGTACAGCCGCAGCGCCTTGGCCGACAGCCGGGCCCGCGCGGCGAACGCGCCGATGGTGAGCAGTTCCTCTTCTTCCCCGGCTCGCCCGGCTTGCCCGTCCACCGTGCCATCCTCCGTCACCGGGCGGCCTGTCCGCCCGGTGCCGAGGACGCTGCCCCCTGCCCCAGGGGCAAGGTCAAAGGGGGCTCAGCCGAGCCGCGCCTCGACGGCCGCGACCAGCTCGGGCGCGTCCGGCTCGGTCTGCGGGGAGAACCGGGCGACGACCTCGCCGTCCCGGCCGACGAGGAACTTCTCGAAGTTCCAGCGGATGTCCCCGCTGTGCCCCTCGGCGTCGGCGAAACCCGTCAGCCGCTCGTACAGCGGATGCCGTCCGTCCCCGTTGACCTCGGCCTTCTCGGTCATCGGGAAGGTGACGCCGTACGTCGCCGAGCAGAACGCGGCGATCTCGTCGGCGCTGCCCGGCTCCTGCCCCATGAACTGGTTGCAGGGCACCCCGAGCACGGTGAAGCCCTGCTCCGCGTACCGCTCGTGGAGCTTCTCGAGTCCGGCGTACTGCGGGGTGAGCCCGCACTTGGACGCCACGTTCACGACGAGGACCACGCGTCCCGCGTACTGCGCGAGGTCCGCGTCCCCGCCCTGGAGCGCGCCGATCCCCACACCGAGCGGAGAGGTGGGGGAGAGGGCGCCGTTGCTGTCTGAAGTGGTCATGCGTCGGATGCTAGGCCCTGCCCCCGGAACCCGGCCCGCCCGGCCCCGCCCCGCTCCTGCCCGAAGCCGCCTCCACGAGCACCTGGCCCGCCGCCGTGCGCGTGTACAGGACCGACCGGCCCGCCCGGTGCCGCTGGGCCAGCCCCGCGTCCAGCAGCACCCGCAGATGGCGGCCGACGGAGCCCAGCGCCTGCCCGGTCACGGCGGTCAGCTGGGTCGTGCTCAGCGGCGAGCCGAGCAGGACGAGCACCTGCGCCCGGGAGGCGCCCAGCAGCGCGCCGAGGGCGGCGGGCACGGCCGTCCGCCGCTCGTCCGCACCGGCCAGCACACCCGTGCAGGGGTAGACGACGGCGTACCGCAGCCCGGACTCCTCCCAGGACACCCAGCCGCAGTACGGGGTGACGGGCACGAAGAGGAGCTGGGCGCCGGAGATCTCCCGCGGCGGGTACTCGTGCAGATTGACCTGGAAGCGGCTCCCGCCCAGCCACCGCGTCCCCGGCCGCAGCCCGTCCAGCACCGCCGCCCAGCCGCCCCGGCCGGCCTGCGCGGTCCGCGCCGCCACATCGGCCTGGAGGATCCGCCGCCGCCGCTCCCAGGTGGGCCGTACGGTCTCCGTCCAGACGTACTCCAGCAGCCGCGCCGCCCGCTCGGGCAGGTCGTCCCGCTCCAGCAGCTCCGGTACGGGCCCGGCGAGCGCGGTCCGCAGGTGCGCGCGGGCGGCGGCCGGGCCGGTGGCCCGCACCCGCGCCACCTCCTCGGCGAAGGACTCCCCGTCGCGGGGCGTGGGCGTGAGGAAGTCGGCGATCCACTCCCGGCCGAGACCGGCCCGTACCAGCGCGGCGGTGACCGGGTCCCCGGCCAGCAGCGCGCGGTAGCCGGGCAGGTGGCCGCGCAGCCAGTCCCGCTCGCCCGGATGGCCGCCCGCGTGCCCGGCCGCGCCCTTGTGCAGCAGGATCAGGCTCGCGAACGTCTCGGCCAGCGGCGAGATGAGGAACCGGCTCCCGGCGAGCGTGTCGGCGTTGACCTGCCACCAGCCCACGGAACCGACCGCCCTCCCCGTGACGTTTCGCACCCGCGCGAAACAGTACCGGCCGCCGCCGCACCGCCCCAGACTCCGGCGCATGCGCAGCTACCAGGATCTGTTCCGCACCCCTGAGTTCACCCCGCTGTTCCTGTCCACCGCGGCCCAGACCGCCGCCCAGACGATGAGCGGACTGGCCCTGGGCACCCTCGTGTACCGGGCCACCGGGTCGCCGCTGCTGTCGGCGGTCAGCATGTTCGGCCCCTCGCTCGCCCAGGTGCTGGGCGCGACGCTGCTGCTGTCCGGCTCCGACCGGCTGGCCCCGCGCTCGGCCCTGACCGGTGTGACGCTCGCCTTCGCCGCCACCACGGCCGTGCTCGCGCTGCCCGGACTGCCGCTCGGCGCGCTCTTCGCCGTCGTCCTCGTCCAGGGGCTGGTCGCCTCGCTCGGCGGCGGGGTCCGCTGGGGCCTGCTGAACGAGATCCTGGTGCCCGGCGGCGACACCGGCTATCTGCTGGGGCGGTCGCTGTTCAACATGATGGGCGGCCTCCTCCAGATCGTCGGGTACGCGGTGGGCGGCGCCCTGGTCGCCGTGCTGTCCCCGCGCTACTCGCTGCTGCTGGCCGCCGTCCTGTACGCGCTCGCGTGCGCCGTCGTCCGCCTCGGCCTGAGCAGGCGCCCGCCCCGCGCCACCGGCCGCCCCTCCGTCGCGGCGACCTGGCGCACCAACGCCCTGCTGTGGTCCGACCGTCCGCGCCGCCTGACCTACCTGGGCCTGTGGCTGCCCAACGGCCTCGTCGTCGGCTGCGAGTCGCTGTACGTCTCCTACGCCCCCGACGCGGCCGGGCCGCTCTTCGCCTGCGCGGCGCTGGGCATGCTGGCCGGGGACGCCACGGTCGGCCGGCTGCTGCCGCCCGCCGTGCGCCGCCGCGCGGCCACACCGCTGCTGCTGCTCCTGGCCGCGCCCTATCTGCTCTTCGCGCTGCGCCCGCCGCTGCCGGTGGCCGCCGCCCTCGCCGCGCTCGCCTCCGCCGGGTTCGCCGCCAACCTGGTCCAGCAGGAACGGCTGATGGCCCTGACCCCGGCCGCGCTCAGCGGCCACGCCCTCGGCCTGCACTCGGCGGGCATGCTGACCCTCCAGGGCATCAGCGCGGCGCTGGCGGGCTCGGTGGCCCAGTTCACCTCACCGGCGGGCGCGACGACGGCCATGGCGGCGGCGTCCGCCGCGGTGACCCTGGCCCTGGCGGCGGCCGCCCGGCGCACCCCGGCACAGGCGGACGGGCGCCCCCGCCCGGCCCCCGCGCCCTGACCGCCAACTCCCCGCCCCGCGAGCCCCCTTGCGGCCCGCTTGCACGAACCCGGATATACAGGGGTGGGCCGCCGCCCGGCCCCGCGGGATAGAGTCGCCTGATGGGCCGGTCGTGGGGGTGACCGGTGGTGCTTGGCCGCGCGCGGTGTCCTGGGGAGGGGGCCTTCGAGCATGAGTCGTCGCTCTACGGGTTTGGTCGGGGTCTGGGCCGAGGCGCAGCGGCAGCAGCAGCGCCAGCGCGAGGCCGACGACCGGCGCCGCAGGGACCAGGCCCGGCAGGCGCAGGCGTACCAGCGGCGGGCGGCCCAGGACCACCGCCAGTACCGGCAGGCGGAGGCCCGGCGGCGCACCGACGAACTGGACGCGCAGGTCGCCGCGTTGCAGGGCCTGCTCGCCGAGGGCTGCCTGGCACCCGCCTTCACCGCCGCCGCGCTGCTGCGCGCCGAGGACGTGCAGCCCTTCGCCCCGGGACCGCTCGCCCAGCCCGTCACCATGCCGCCGCAGCCCCACCAGTACCAGGCGCAGGGCGGCTGGACGGCGGGCCGCCGCGCCCAGGCCGAGGCCGACGCCCGCGCCCGCTTCGAGCAGGACTGGTACGCGGCCCAGTCCGCCGAGGCCCGCCGGGTGGAGCAACTGGAGGCGTACCGGCGCGAGTACGACCAGTGGGCCGCCGCCCAGCTGTCCGAGGTGCGCCGTCACAACGCCGGGATCACCGAGGTGACCCAGGGGGTGCGGCGGCGCGACCCGCGCTCCGTGGTCGAGTACTTCTCCGCCGCGCTGTACGCCTCCACCGCCTGGCCCGAGGGCTTCCCCCGGCAGCTCTCGGCGGCGTACGACGCACCGGCGGGCCAGCTCGTACTGGACTGGGAGCTGCCCGGCTACGACATCGTCCCCGCGGTCAGGTCCGTCCGCTACGTCGCCGCGAGCGACGAGGACAAGGAGACCGCCCGGCCCGCGACCCAGTGCCGGACGCTGTACCGGGAGACCGTCGCCCAGTGCATGCTGCTGGTGCTGCACGAACTCTTCGCGGCGGACAGCGAGTTCGGCGCGCTGGAGTCGGTGGCGCTGAACGGCTTCGTGGACGCCCACGACCCGGCCACCGGACGCCAGGGCCACATCCCGCTCGCCACCGTCATGGCCCCGCGCCCGGTGTTCGGCGGGCTGCACCTGGCCCAGGTGGACCCGGTCAGCTGCCTGACCGACGCGCTCCGGGGCCAGCTGACCTCCCGGCCCGACCAGCTCACCGCCGTACGGCCGGGCAGACGGCCGGAGGACATCGGCGACCGGGTCGTCACCCACGGCGGCGACGGCGACGACGAACCCGACCTCTACACGATGGACCCGCTCGTATTCGAGTCCCTGGTCGCCGAGTTGTTCCGCGCCATGGGCATGCAGGCCGTGACGACCCAGCGCTCGGGCGACGGCGGCGTGGACGTCGACGCGCTGGACCCCGCGCCGATCCGTGGCGGCAAGATAGTCGTCCAGGTGAAGCGGTACCGCAACACCGTGCCGCCCACGGCCGTACGCGACCTGTACGGCACCGTCCAGGACACCGGCGCCAACAAGGGCGTCCTGGTGACCACGTCGAAGTTCGGCCCCGGCTCGCACACCTTCGCGGGCGGCAAGCCGCTGGAGCTGGTCTCCGGCACCGAACTCGTCGACCTGCTGCACCGGCACGGCCTGCGCGGCAGGCTCGGCGACCCGCGCCGGACCCCGGACCCGGCGCCTCCGGCCGCCGCACCCGCGCCCGCGCCCGGCGCCCCCGCCGCGCCCACCGACGACTACAACGTCCTCGGCATGTCCTGGTCCGGCGACGTCGCCCTGGACGTGTGCGCCCTGGTCTGCACCGGCAACCGGGTCCTCGACGACGACCACTTCGTCTTCTACAACAACCCGAGCACCCCCGACGGCTCCGTCGGCGCGCTCGCCGCCGCACCCCCGGACAAGGCGGCCATCAGGGTCTCCTTCGACGCCCTCCCGGCCCGTTCCGACCGGCTCGTCCTGGTCGCCGCCATCGACCCGGAGGCCGATCCGCACGCCGACCTCACCGGCTTCACCGACGCCCGCATCCGCCTCCTGGACCCGGCCCTGACCGAGCTGGGCGTCCTGGACGTCTCCGACGGCCGCCCCGGCGAGACGGCCCTCGTCCTGGGCTCCTTCCGCCGCCGCGCCAACGGCGACTGGGACTTCGTCCTCGGCGGCAAGGGCTATCCGGGCGGTCTGGTCCAGCTGGTCGAGGACCACGGCATCGAGGTCGAGTAGGCGGCCGGGTCCGGACGCGCACCGCACGGGCGCGGCTCCCGCCGTTCACCCGCCTGGCGGTCCCCCGCTGGTGGAGCGCCCCGCCGCCGCCCACGGTGGACGCATCCGACCGCAGGAGGGCGACACCATGACGGAGCAGCCGGCGACTCCTGGCCGTGAGCCGGGCCACCACCGCCCCCAGGACCGCACCGCCGCCCCCGGCTCCCCCGCGGGCCCGGCGGGGACGGCGGGGACGGCGGGGACGGCGGGGACGGCGGGGACGGCGGGCACCGCAGGGGGAGGCGCCGGTGGCGGCGCCGGGGAGGGCCGGCCGAGCGCGTGGGTGGCCGGCGGGACGGTCTTCGCCGGGGTGGTGCTCCTGGTGGGCGGCCTGCTGGACATCCTCAAGGGCATCTCGTCCATCGCGTCCGACACCATCTACACGCGCATCGGCGACTACGTCTACCGCTTCAACCTGACGGCCTGGGGCTGGGTCCTGGTCGTCGTCGGCCTGATCGCCGTGATCACCGGCCTCGGCCTCCTCACCGACGCCCTCTGGGCCCGCGTCCTCGGCGTCTTCATGGCCTGCCTCAGCCTCATCGCCAACTTCCTCTGGCTGCCCTACCAGCCCCTGTGGGCCCTGATCTCCATCGGCCTGGACGCCTGGGTGATCTGGGCCCTGACCGCCCACCGCACCCCACGCGCCCTGTGAGGTGTACGACGCGGCGAGAGCGGAGGCACGGGCCGGGCGCCCGCCCGCGGGGAACCGCTTGACCGGCGCCCGCCGATCGCTGAACACTTGCACGACCATGAGCGGCAGCCCGTACGAGCCCCCTGAACTCCGCCTCGTCCCCGCCTCACGGCGCGGGGCGGTGACGAGGCGGGGCCTGCGGTTCGGGCTGGCCGTCGGCGGGGTGTGCGCGCTCTGCTGGGTCACCGTGATGACAGCGGGCGTGGCGGTGGTGGCCGTACGGGGTTCCTGGCGGAAGGCGTCCGAGGCCCTCTTCCTCGAAGCGGCCCTCGTGGGTGGCAGCCTGGCGGTGGGCGTGGTGCTGGGGCTGCTGCTCGGCACGGTGCTGGCGTTCGCCCCCGCCCGGCTGACCTCCCGCACGTGGCCTCGCGGGCTCCTGGCGGCCGCCGTCGCCGGATCGCTGTTCCTCGGTGAGGTCGTGGTCAGCGCGGAGGGCGGCATACTTCCGGTCCTCCTGGCGACACTCGGCGTACCGCCGGCCGGCCTGGCGGCCGCCGCGTGCAGCGGCGACATCGCGGGCACGAGCCGCCGGTACGCATGGCTGCACCCGCACCCGGACCCGCTCCCTTCCCGTATGGCGGCGCTACGGAGCCTCACCTGGCGCGCGAGGCTCCGTGCCGTGGCGGACCTGCTGTGGACGTGACGCCGGGGTGCGGGACGGGCCCGCGCCCCGGCGCTCGTTCCACTCGCTGTAGTTACGTACTGCCGACGAGCTGTCCGGCGCGCAGGTGCACCAGATGGACGGTGGCCCGCGGAACCGGCCCGTCCCGCAGCGTCTTGTTCAGCTCGGCGGCGATCCCTGCCGGTTCCGCACCCGGGCCTCCGGTCGGCCGGTGTGCCGTGAGGGCGGTACGGCGACGGCTGCTCACTCCGTTCCGAGGGCGGGCCGCAACCGCCGTACCTCATGCATCAGTTCGGCCCCCTGGGGCTGCCCGCCGTCGACGTACCACTGGCCGAGGTCGCGCAGGAACCGCAGAACGGAGTCGGACAGAGCCCGGTCCAGCACCGGGTCGCGCCGCGCTCCGCACACGAGGGCGGTCAGCCAGCGCGGGGAGGCGGACTCCATGATCTCGTGGAGTTCCGCCTCCACGCCGGGGCCGAGCCGGCCGAGGTCGGAGCGGATCAGCAGCCGGGCCACCCGGGCCCAGCCGGCCGGTGGGACCCCGGCAGGGGCCCAGTCGGCGTCGTCCACCGGCAGGCCCAGACAGCCGGTGACCCAGGCGACGACCTCGGGGCGGCGGCAGCCCCGCCGCACCAGCGGAAGGATCACCGACGCCGGGACCGTCCGCGGTCCGGCCAGCCGGACGGCGCGGCGGATCAGCCAGCCGATGTCCCGCCAGTGCGACTCCGGATCGCGTACGTACCTCATCGACGCCCGCTCGACGACCAGCGTGCCCACCGCCGCCGCGTGTTCGCGGGCGGTGCGCGGGGCCACCCGTTCCAGCGCGGCCAGCAGATGCACCGACCCGGCCAGCGAGTCCGCCGCGGCGTCCTTCGGGAGCGCCGCCGCCAGCCGCTCGGCCGAACCGGGCGGCCCCCACACGTCCAGGGACTCCAGGAGCGGCCCTGCCATGCCCATGTCCCTCGGCAGCCCGCGGCCCAGCCGTCGGCCGATGCTGGACAGAGCGAGGCGCCGCGCCCATTGGTGTGCCATCACCGGATCCTCCGGCTGCCAGGCGGCCAGGCCCCGGATCATGCTCTGCGCCGCCGCGGGGGAACGGAACTCCGTCGCGTGGGGCAGCCACTGCCGGAACAGTTCCTTGAGCACCCGCTCCGGCAGATCGACCCCCGCGCCGGCCATCATGCGCAGCAGATTGCCGAGTTCGACGGGCGAGTCGGTGTCCAGCAGGGCCCGTACCCGGTTGCTCCAACGGGCTCCCGCGGACAGCGCGGCCGCCACCGCGCATCCGCCCTCCTCGTCGATCGACCGTACGGCGTGCACGATCCGTACGGCCTGGTCGGCGTCGGTGAACCGGCGCTCGGCCAGCCGAAGGACGCCCGCCAGCCGGCGATCGGCCGCGGCCCGCCGGTCCTCCGAGCGCCGGGCCAGCGCGGCGACGCGGCTGGGCGTGGGCGCCGCCGGGATCGGCCGCTCCGGCGCGGCTGGCGCGGCTGGTGACGCGGACACCGGTGCGGGGAGCGGCAGTTCGGTGCCGAACGTGGTCTCGGGACGGTGCAGCCGGTCCAGTTCGCGCAGGCACGCACGGGCGAAGCCCGCGTCCAGTTTCCGCAGCAGGTGCAGGGCCTCCACCAGGTTCTCCGGGCTGGTCGTCCCCTTCAGCCGCAGCGCCCACACCGAGGGTTCCGGCTCGACGAAGCGCAGCATGCTGCCGTGGTCCACCACCGCACCGGCGTCCCGCAGCGCCAGCCCGAAGGAGCGGACCACCTTCAGCGCGAAGGTCACGTTCTGGCTGCCCAGCTCCCGCAGGGCCGTGTCGAGTCCGTCCTCGCCCACGAACTCCTCGGCGAAGCCGCGGTCCAGGGTGCGGCCCAGGAGCCGCGTCAGGTCCAGGTAGAGCGCCCTGGTCTCCGCCGAACCGGCCCGGGTCGCCCGCCGCAGCAGCAGCTCGTCCTCGATCCGGGGCGCGAGCCGCTCCATGAACTCCTGGCCGACCACCGGGTGTCCGCCCAGCAGCAGGGCCAGCCGCGGTGCGTGGTCCTTCTCGCTCGCGTCCGCGTCCACCGCCACCCGCTCCACGCACCGCTCCAGCAGCGGCGCCAGGGCCTGCGGAGGGACGTCCGCGCCCACCAGCGCCGACATCAGCCTGAGGACGACACTGCCGCGCTCCTCCGTCTCCAGCGCGAACCCGATGAAGGGTCCCAGCCGGGTGCACAGCACCGCGCAGATCCCGTGGTCGCCGGGCCCCCAGAACCGGTCGACGGGCGTGAGCGCGCTGATCACATGGCCGACCCCCTTCAGATCGCCCATGGCCAGGACCCGGTCCACGAGCATCTCCACCACCTCCGGATCGGGCGTCACACCGTCCGGGGCGTAGAGCACGCGCACGCACGTCGGCGCGTCGATCCGGCCCAGTTCCTGGACCAGCTGCGCCGTCTGCCACGGGGTCACCGGCGGCGCCCCGATCCGCAGGACCCGGCTCTTGAGCCACGAGACGATCGACGAGGAGCGCACGATCTGCCGGCCGTCCCACACCCCCACCCGGCCGATGAGGGCCAGCCCCCGCGTCACGCTGTCCAACGACGAGTGCGGCAGAGCCGAGGAGACCAGGCCGGCCATCCGCTCGTGCGGCGCCCCCGGGTGCTCCGGCCACTGGCCCAGCATCAGCATCAGCGCCGCCTGCGCCAGGACCAGACCGGCGTCGCGCCGGTGGTCGGCCGCCAGCAGGCGCCTGATGCCGGGAGCGCGGGTGAACTCCTTCAGCAGGTCCGACCGCCGGTTGCCCCGGAACTTCAGCGCGGCGTCCACGAGATCGACGGCCGCGTGGTAGTGCTCGACCAGCGACGGGTCGCACTGCGTGGTGGCCTTCACCGCCAGCGGGAAGACCTGTGCCGCGGTGGCCTTCTCCCAGTAGGAGCCCAGGACATGCACCAGCAGCACCCCCTGCGCCGGGTCGCTGCGCGCCAGCACCGGCGCCATGTCGTGGCCGATCCGCTCCAGTACGTCCCGGTAGAGCGACGGGAAGTGGCGTACGGCCAGCTCCCGGCGCCTGCGGATCGCGGACAGGCACGTCGTGGCCTGGCGGCCCGTCAGCGTGTGCCAGCCGCCCGCCAGGACCGCCCGCAGCAGCTTCTTCACCAGCCCGACCTGGTCCTCGTGCTCCAGGTCCGCCAGTACCGCGTGGGCGAGCAGCACGGGCGGCGCGTCGGGGCCGATGGCGGTCAGCATGGGGGTGACCAGGAGCAGCAGCCGGTTGCGCAGGCCGTGGCCCGCGCTGTCGGCCGCCGACAGCAGCGCGGTCGCGAACTGGACGGCCTTCGGCGACGGGGCGCTCGCCGCGGCCCGCAGCAGCGGCGCCAGCGCCTCGTACTGCGCGTCGGCCGTCCTGCGCCACTCCCGGCCGGTGTCGTCGGTGACGGCTTCCTCCGTCGCCAGCAGCGCCTGGCAGACCGACGTCCGCCCGATGTACCAGCGTTTCGTCCGGTCGCGCCAGGCGCCCGCCCGCCGCAGGACGGCGGGGGAGACCCCGGTCAGCATCTGCTGCGGCACACCGACCCGCAGCAGGCTGCTGGCGGCGACCGCCTGGATGAGGGCGAGTTCCGTCCCCGTGGTCCCGGCGCGGGCGCGGTGCACGAAGGCCCGCCGGATCGTCTCGGACTCCTTCGCCTCCTGGCGCTTCCGTATCTCCGGCGCTTCCGCCGCGGGCGGGACCGGACCGGCGGCCGTGGCGGCGGGGGCGGCCCCGGCCGGGACCTCGGCCGTCGGGCGGGGCAGCGTGGCGGTGGCGGCCAGGGCCAGCCCGGATCCCCCGTGGCCCCCCGCGGCCGCCGGACGGAGGTCCATCAGCAGATGGACCAGCAGCCAGATGTCCAGGGCGGCGGCCCGCCGGACCACCTCGACCCGGACGTCGTCCGGCTCGGCCAGCCCGTTCAGCTCGACGAACTCCTTGCTGAACTGCCGGGCCCACTGCTGGTTGACGACCACCGGGACGGTCGCCACCGTGTGCGCGCGCCAGCGTGAACCACCGCTGTAGAGGCAGACCGCGATCACCGTCGAGCATGTCTCGGCCGCCGCCCTCGGCAGGACCGTCTCCAGGTCGGTGGCGTCCTGGTGCGAGAGGAGGTCCTCCAGCACGACGAGAGCCGGGGAACCGAGCGGGACGCGGGTGGCGTAGCGGGCCAGCGTGATCGCGTCGCGCAGCTCCGCCGCGTCCGGCAGCGCGCCGGCGCTCGGCCGCAGCTCGATCACCGGTGTGCCGTACCTCTTCCGCCAGGCCAGTGCCGCCCGCCGCACCGACGTCGTCCGGGTCGAGGACCGCGGGCCGCCGACCACGACGGCCGGTGCCCCCGCTTCCAGCCGCCGGCAGATGCTCTCGACGACGGGGCTCGGCGTCAGCGCGAACCGGTGCCCGTCCACGGTGCTGTCGGTGCCGACCTCCTCGATCAGGCACACCTTGTGGCCCAGCGCCGTGAGCGCCGTCTCGGCCGTCGACTCCAGCACCGGCTGCCACTCGCGCGGCCACAGCCGGTGGCACACCTCCGCCAGAGCCGTCCCGGAGGACAGCGGCAGCAGGCCCAGACCGTGGTCGCGGGCCGCGGCCTCCTTGGCGGCGAACTGCTCCCGGGACGGCAGGTCGGTGACGGTGCCGTCGTCCAGGATCGCGCCGGACACCAGGGCTGCCGGGACCGGCAGCCCCAGCAGATGCCCGGCCACGGCGGCGGCCGTGCCGATACCCGCCGAGGTGTCGTCCAGCTCGTAGCGCTCGGGCACACCGCGCACCTCCAGGGTGACGGCCCGCCATTCCTCCAGTGCCGGGCCCGCCACCCCTGCCCGCCGTGCCAGTTCGAGCCCGGCCCGGTGCCCGGCCAGCAGACCCCGCCGGAATTTCGGCGTGAGCCGCTGCTCCTCGGGCACCCAGCCGGACGCGTCGGCCCGCTCCCGGGGGCGCAGCCGTACCTCCACCAGGAATCCGTGCCCCGTCACGGCGTCGACCACCGGAAAGACCACGCTGATGCAGGGCGCCGGGCGGGCGGCGCCGGTGTCGGCGGGTGTCCGGGCGCCGGGGAGCGCCACGGTGGCCGTGTGTCCGGCCGGGGCCGGTGCCCCCGCAGGCGGACCCGGGTCCGGTGCGGCCGTCTCCCAGGAGGCGCGCAGCTCCTCGACCCGCCACTCCAGCGCTTCCCGCCAGTACCGCCACCTCGGAGCGGCGGAGTCCAGCAGATCCTCCAGCAGCCGCAGCCCCGCCCGCGGTCCGCCCCCGGCGCGCCCGCCCCCCGGGCCGAGCCAGTCGGGGACCCCGGTCAGCCGGCCGGGCCCGGTCCGCCCGCCCAGTTCCTCGTCGGCCAGGTTCTCCACGGAGTCCATCACCCGGTCGACGGCCTTCACCAGTGGTTCGAGCTCCCGGTCCCACCTCTCGTGGCGTTCCTCCTCGCTCCCGCCGTCACCGTCGGCCCTCCCCGGCTCCGCCAGGGTGAAGGTGTGCAGCAGTTCGTCCAGGGCCAGCAGCTCCTCCTGGACGGCCAGCACCAGATACCAGCGCTGCGAGTACCGCTCCGGCGGCGGCAGGGCCTCAGCCATCGGACTCGTCGCTCAGCCGCAGCAGTTCCGGCAGCAGGTCCGACGGCGGTTTGTCCTCCGGGTTGGCCAGCAGGAGCGGCCGTCCGTTGCCGCGCGGCAGCGGCTCCATGGTCTCGGCCACCACGACGGTCTCCGCCCCGGACCGCTGGGCGACCCTGAGGCCGCCCGTGGTCCGCACGACCTCGACGGTGACCGCCTCCGGCGGGAACGGCACGTCCCACTGCGGCGAGAGGGAGTAGACCCCGCGGCGCCGCGGCACGCGCTCGCCCAGCTCGACCCCCGCCACCGCCGTCCGGTGGCGCTCCATGGTCGAGGCGGCGGCCGTACCGAAGTCGGAGACCGCCGTGACCCGGGCGATCCGGCGCAGCCGGGGAGCCAGCGGTACGACCCTGGCCCCCGCGTCGGACGGGGCGCCGCCGGCGAGCGACTCGGACAGCCGGCGGCCCAGGTCGGTCAGCGAGCCCCGCTCACCCGGCTCCACCAGCCGCAACGCCTCCAGCACCAGTCGCGAACCGGGTCCCAGTGTGCCCAGCGCGATCTCCTGGCCCTGTGGCGTCAGTGCCGCGAGGCCGGAGAGGAACGCCAGGAGCCGCCGGGGTACCGCACGGGCCGGCTCCTCCATGTCTCCTCCCGCCCGGACGGTCTCCCCTTCCCCCGTGTACCGGTTCTCGTCCCGTTCCATGGGTACCTCTCTTGCTCCAGGATGACGGTCGGCGCCCTCACGACGGGCGTCAGTGACAAGTACGTGGGGAGCGGCCGCGGTGGCCACCCCGATTCCGCCGGTCGGCGGCTTCCGTCTCACGGCCGCCCCACCCACCGGTCGGCGAACCGCTTCAGCGCGTTGGCCACACTGGTCTTGCTGACTCCCACCCGCTCCGCGACCGCCCGGCTGCCCGGCACCGCGCCCGTCTCCGCCGCGAGGTCCAGCCAGGCGGCGACCACCTCCAGCACCAGGTGGTCCCCGGCCCGGTACGCGCGGGCCAGCCCCTCGCGCACCGCCGCCCGCGAGCCCAGGGAGTCGATCAGCCGGGCGACGGCGTCCGGGCCCGTTCCGGCGGCGGCCGGCAGGGCGACGCCCGAATCGAGCACCGGCCCGAGGTCGGCCAGCGGCACCGGATCCGGCGCCGACCGCACGCCGTCGACCATCAGGTTCGACGCGATGCGCAGCAGATATCCGGACGGTGAGCGGCCCGGATCGACCAGCCCCTTGGTGGCCGCGGCCACGAACCGGGCCAGTACCTCCTGCACGAAGTCACGCGGGTCCTCGCCGTCGGGCACGGCTCTGTGGCTGAGCATCCGGGGCAGATCGCCGGTGATGTTGCGCAGCGCGTCCGCCAGTGCGGTCTCCTGCGCCGCGTCCAGTGGTTCGCTGTCCCCTTCGCGCAGGATCCGGGCGATGGTGGCGCAGTCGGTGGTGAACCGGGTCGGCCCGGTGCCGGTCTCGGTCATTTCTTCCCCTCCGGGTGCGGCTGGACCGGCTGCCGGCTCCACCGGCGCGTGGTCATCTCCTGCATGAGGTTCTCCGCCAGCCCGAACGCGGCCCGGCGGAGCTGCGGTTCGGTGGCCATCGGGTCCTCCAGCACACTGGTCTGCCGGTGGATCTCCTCCAGGCGCTCCCGCAGCGCCGCCCGCGATCTGGCCGGTGCCGCCGCGGCCTCCCGGGACAGCAGCGCCCCCATCTCCTCGGCGGTGGCGACCAGTTCGGCCGACCCCGGGCCGAGCACCTTGAGCCGGTCGAGATGGGCGGTCACCTTGCGCCGTGCCGCCACGTCGAACCGGTGGCAGGCGACGCCGTGGATCCAGGCCAGCGCGGAGGCCGCCTGCCGGGAGTCGGCGGTCCTGCGCAGCTTCGGCACGCTGCGGTGCCCGGGGTCGGCCTTCAGCAGCGCGGCGACGGTCAGCCCGATCCAGGCGCCGTTCAACGCCTCGGCCGCACCACCGCGCGGTGCCTGGGCCACATGGCACAGAAGGAGTGCCAGCACCAGCGGCGGCAGCGCCAGCAGCGACCGCCGCGCCAGATAGCCCGAGCGGCCCAGCCAGCGACGCCAGTACGCCGCGAGCTCGGGGTCGAAGCTCAGCGCGCTCAACAGGACGGCACTCACCCCCGCCGTAACGAAGAAGATCACGTCGCCTCTTTCGCCACTTGTCCGACAGTTTCATGGACAAGTACGGAGGCGGGCAGCCGATTGGCCACAATGGGCAACGGCGGTACGGCCGCCGCCGGTCCGGGCGACGGGACGCCCCGGCCCGGAGCCGCTGTGGCCGGCCGTGACGCGGGACGGACTCCGGGCGCCCACCGAACCTCCCCTCGCCGCAGGCCGGTTGAAACCACGCCGCCCGGTCGCGTCGTCCCCGTACACGGCGTACGACGCCGACGCTCACGCCCCGGCGCGTGTCCTTGCGTCGCCCGTGCCGTTCCGATACGGGTGAGGTGACCGAGGGATCTCTGCACGGGCGGCTGGGCAGACTGGTCCGGGACGGGGGAGGACTGTGGTGCGGGATCGGCTCCTGGGAGGCCGCTACCGGTTGGTGCGGCGGCTCGGCGAGGGCGGCATGGGCGAGGTCTGGGAGGCCCAGGACGAGACACTGGACCGGCGGGTCGCGGTCAAGGTGATCTCCCTGCTCGCCGGCGGCGGAAGCCGCGGCGGCGAGGCGCGCGCCCGGTTCCTGCGCGAGGCCCGGATCACCGCCCGTCTCCAGCACCCGCACATCGTGACCGTCCACGACCTCGGCGAGAGCGGCCCGGATGACGGCAACGCCCCTTTCCTGGTGATGGAGTTGGTGCGCGGCGAGGGGCTGGACGCCAAGCTCCGCCGGGGCGCCGTCACCCTGGAGGACGCGGCCCGGTGGGGCGCGCAGATCTGCGACGCCCTGGCGGACGCGCACGAAGCCGGTGTCCTGCACCGGGACATCAAGCCGTCCAACATCCTCGTCACCCCCGCCGGCACGGTGAAGGTCCTCGACTTCGGCGTCGCACGGGCCGCCGACCCCTACGCGACCGGCGACCGCCTCACCCGGACCGGCTTCATCGTGGGCACGCCCCCGTACATGGCGCCCGAACAGGCACGCGGCTATCCGGAACCGGGCAGCGACCTCTACGCGCTCGGCTGTCTGCTCTTCGAACTGATCACGGGCCGCCTGCCGTTCCAGGCCCCCGACAGCGTGGGCTATCTGACGGCCCACCTCAGCCAGGAGCCGCCCGTACCCAGCGCGGTGCGGCCGGGCATCCCCGGGGCCTGGGACGCCCTCGTCCTGACCTTGCTGCGCAAGGACCCGGCCGAGCGGTACCGGACCGCCGCCGAGGTCTCCCGGGCGCTGCGGCAGCTGGACCGGACCCCTGAGCCCCCACCGCAGCCCCGACCACAGCAGCCACAGCCACAACCACAACCGCTGCCGCAGCCGCTCCCGTCACGGGCTCCCGTGATCGGAGCGAGGTTCGCCGCCGCCCTCTGGCTCCTGATCGTGCTGGCGGCCACCACCGTGACCACGATGAACATCAATGGTGTCGACGACGGCCGGGACGTGGCGTCGGGCGCCGCCGCGACCGCCGCCGCCACCGCATGGCTGGCCGGCTGCTTCGTCCTGCTGAGACGGCCGGGATGGCGTGCGAAGGCCGCGACGCTCTCCCGCTTCGCCCTGCCGATGGTCCTGTTCGGTGTCTACGGCGCGGTGACCGGGATCTCCATCGCCGGTGGCTACTACCACGGATTCGGGCGGTGGCTGACCTTCGGCGGGGTGTCCACAGCCGCTCTGGTGAGCCTCCTGGGACTGGCCGCCGCCCTCACACCCCGCACCGGTCCGTGGCCCCGCAGGGCGGGTTACGCGCTCGTGGCCCTCATCGCCCTGGCGCTGCTCGACACGGTGCTGCCCGTGGCAGGCGTCGCCCGTACCACCGTCACACCGTACGTCGCCCTGATCCACCCGGAGGCGATCACGGTGACGGTGGCCGTCCTGGCCATCGCGGTGTACGGCGTCCGAGACGCAGCGACCCGCCGCGCGGCCCGCACGCCCCCCGACACCCCCGAACCGCCCGGACCGACCGACCCGCCCGGACCGGAGACCGAGAGGCTCCCGGCCCGCGCCCAAGGAGGGGTCCCACCGACCAGAAGACTGCCGGACGGCCCGCCGCGCTCCTGGCCCACGGGCAGGACACCGGCCGTGATCGCCGGCGTACTGCTGCTCACCTGTGTCATTGTCGTGAGCACCGTCTACGCGGCGCAGGGCGGGACGGGCCGCGGAGAACCGACCGGGGCGTCCGGCCCATCGGTGGCGCCCGTCAGATTCACCTCCATCCCGGACATCTGCGGGAGCCTGTCGGACGAGTCGTTCCTGGACACCCTCATCGCCTACCGCCGCCCCGCCGACTCCAGGACGACCGACACGGAGCGGGAGTGCGGCTGGACGACCGAGTCGTCCGCGCCGTCCGACACCGTCGACTCCGATCTGACGATCAGAGCGGAGAAGTTCGCCACCACGAAGAGCGCCGAAGCCTATGTACGGAAGCAGCGCAGCTACGGCACCGGACTCGACGGCTCGAAGATCACCGAACTCGGAAAGCCCGGCGAGTTCGGGGACGAGGCCATCATCGACGTCTACAAACAGGACGACGAGAAGACACACGGCGGCGACACCTACCTCAGCATCAACACGACCACGATCATCCTCCGCTCGGGCAACCTCTGCGTGAACCTCCTCTACGCCCGCAGCCGCCACACCGACGGCGAACCGGACGACACCTCCTACACCCACCAAGGAGCCATGGTCGCCGCCCGCAGCGTGGCCTCGGCCCTGGGCGGCTAGGGCCTGTCGTCAAATTGCCGTCGTCTGCTTGCACGAGGCCCACAACGACATCGCCCTCGCCGCCGGGATGCACACCGCGCTCGTCCGGTGCTGCCCGTGGGCGACGATCGAGCGGCGCGGTGAGCACGTGACGGCAGGCCGCTTCCGGTGGCAGACGGTGGCCTCCGATGGTCCGAAGCGGCGGGCACCGGACACGGCGCGGCAGCCACCGCGCCGGTCCCCGACGCTAAGAGGCTCGGTCCTGGGCAAGCGCCGGGTTCTGGGCGGGGGTGTCGGCCGGGGCCGGGACGTCCTTCCCGGCGTTCTCCGCCGCGCCGAACCAGGCCACCGCGACCGCGCCCGAGACCGCCAGGACGAAGCCGGTCACCGCCAGCCAGGCGAAGCCGGGGCGTGACGCGTCCCCCAGCCACCAGACGCCGATCATGCCGGGCAGCACGGTCTCGCCGACCACCAGCGCCGCCGTCGCCCCGTTCACCGAGCCGATCTGTAGCGCGACGGTGTGCAGGTACATGCCGCCGATTCCGGCGACCAGAATGGCGTACAGGGCCGGGTCGGTGAGCAGCGTGGCCAGGGCGAACGGATCGATCCCGTTCAGCACTCGCACGCCCACGCCCAGCGCGCCGAAGCCGAGACCGGAGAGCAGACCGGCCAGGATCGCGGCCCGGGCGCCGAGCAGCCGGACCAGGACCGTGCCGCCCGCCATCAGCAGCAGTGAGATCGTGAGGAGCCACCAGTGGGTGCTGATCGGCGTGTGCCCGCTGCCCTCAGAGCCCGCCGCGCTCGCGAGCAGCACCAGTGCCGAGCAGACGACTGCGATCGAGGTCCACTCCGCCCGGGTCAGCCGGATGCCGAGCAGCTTGACGCTCAGGACGGCCGTGATGACGAGGTTGGCGCTGATGACCGTCTGGGAGAGGAACAGCGGCAGCAGACGGGCGGCGAGCGCGCCGAGTCCGAAGCCGACGAAGTCCAGGACCGTGCCGACGATGAATTCCCAGGTCATCGCGGCCTGGGCAGTGGAGGAGAGACTGGGGCCGCCATGCGCGGTGACCTGTCCGGCGGCGGCCGCCTCGCGGCGGGCCGACTTGCGGGAGCCGACGGCCTGGAGGACGGAGCCCGTGCCGTAACAGATCGAGGCCGCAACGGCGGTCAGGAGTCCTATGAGCACCGAGCGCTCCGTTCAGGGGGGTGGTTCTTGGCTGTTCTCCCTGCCAGACGCGGGATCGGCCGCCCGCGTTGCGTGAACCGGGTCTGCGTCGAGACGGACGGGAAGAAGGCCGTACGGGCTTGAGCTTGGTGTTCGCCAGGCCGATGGCCGATGCCACGTCCACGACGAACAGCGCGCCCACCCCGAGAGAGGTGGACGCACTGTTCAGACACTGTGCCCCCGGCAGGATTCGAACCTGCGACCCCCGCTTTAGGAGTCGGATCGGACCTTTGCCGGGGGCTGCTCGCTGATACCGGGCAGTGCTGTTTCCCCTGGTCAGCGCGATGCGTCGAGTCACTTGATCCGGTTCTTGCCACCCTGTAGTGGGCAGTCCGCTCACGCATTGCTCACGCACGAAGCATGTGTCCTGGAGCGCGGAGGCGCGGGCGGCGGCTGGCTCAGCTGGTCCGTGAGCCAGCGCACTCCATCTCGCCAAAGGCCAACCACCAACACGCTTTGCAAATGTTTGTACGGGGTCCGGCGGGGGCCGTAGGTGTTCTGACCTGTGGTGGAGGATCAGGAGCGGACCAGTCTGGACGGGCCCGGACGGGCGTGAATGCAACCAGGCGGCAGCTCAGGTGGACTCTCGGACAGGCCCTGGCTCGCCAGGTCGGGCAGAATCTGGCGGGCGGCCCTCAGAAAGGGCTCAAGGACGCTCTCGGGGAGGGGCCCGGGGAGGGGAGGGTGCACATGGACGCCATCACTACCGCTGGGCTACGGCTGGGATCGGCCGCCGTGGCGCCGCTGGTCAAGAAGCTGTTCCGGGCCGAGCCGCCGGGCGCGGGCCTGGTCTCCGAGCCGGTGCGCGTCGCCTCACTGGTCTCCTTCCGAGGTGAGAAACGCACCCTGACCCGACGCGACCTGGAGAAGCTTGCGTGTGAGCTACTCGACCGCGCGATCCGTGCCGCAGGCCCCCATGACGCCCCCGCCCCCGAGGAACATCAGGCCGTCGCCCTGGCACTGACCGACACCCTCGCCGGGCTGGGCGATCTGGACATGGACGACGTACAGGCCGTCCGGCTGGGGCCCGAGGGGCTGGCCGCGGCTCTGCCCGCCGGGCCCCAGCGCGCCGAGCTGTCGCGAGACGGGGAACTGCTCCACGACGGGCTGGTGCGACTGGCCTGCCTGCACATCATTGACTTCTTCACCAGGCGTTCCGCCTTCGTCGCCCGCACCTTGGTCGAGCAGTGCCGGCAGAACCAGCGGCTGGTGGAGGCGCTGGACCTGCTCCTCGAACGGCTGCCGGCCCGCCACACTGAGGACGCCGCGTTCGAGGAGCGATACCGCCGCCACCTTGTCAACCGGTACAGCCGGCTCACCATCTTCGGCATCGACCTGGACGACGAATGGCCCTTGGACGACGCCTATCTGAGCCTGGAGACCAGCGACAGAGCATCCCGCTTCACGGGTACCGCCCCGGATGACGACCACTGGAACCGGTCCGGACCGCCCCAGCGCGCGGAGCAGGCGCTGGCCGGACTGGAACGGGTGCTGTTACGAGGGGTCGCGGGCGCCGGGAAGACCACCCTGGTGCAGTGGCTGGCCGTCGCCACCGCCGAGCTCCGGCCCAGTGGAAGCCTTGTCCACCTCTTTGGCCGCGTCCCGTTCGTCCTGCCCCTGCGCGCCCTGACGCGCGCCGGCACCGAGCTTCCCGCGCCCCGCGACTTTCTGAGCACGGTGGGCTGTCCGCACACCCCACCGGTCGGCTGGGCCGAGCGGGTGCTGTCCGCGCGGCGCGGGCTGCTGCTGGTCGATGGCATCGACGAGGTACCGGAGCAGCTGCGGGACGGTACCCGCCAGTGGCTGCGCGGCCTCCTCCAGGAGTTCCCCGGCAACGTCTGCCTGATCACCGCGCGGCCGTCGGCCGTACGGGAGGACTGGCTGGCCGCTGACGGCTTCCGCGAGCTGTCGCTCTCACCCATGAACCGGGACGACGTCGCCACGTTCATCGACCGCTGGCACCGCGCGGCGAAGGCCGACCACGACCAGGCCGACGCCCTGCTGAAGGCAGTGCGCAGCCGCCAGGACCTCGGGCGGCTCGCCACGAACCCCCTGATGTGCGGACTGATCTGCGCCCTGCACCGGGCGAGCCATGGCTATCTGCCACGAGGCCGAGAAGAACTGTACGAGGCGGCCCTGCGGATGCTGCTGGAACGACGCGACCGGCAGCGGAGCATCGACCACGGGCCGCAACTGGACATCCGGTCCCAGACCCTGCTGCTGGAACGGCTGGCCTACTGGCTGATCCGCAACGGCCACTCCCAGATGGACCGCGCCGACGCCGTCGATCTCATCGCCCAGGCGCTGCCCACCATGCACCGGGACGCGGCACTGGGATCCGCCGAGGACGTCTACCGGCATCTGCTCGACCGTTCCGGACTGTTGCAGGAACCCGCCAACGATGTCGTGGACTTCGTGCACCGCACTTTCCAGGACTACCTCGCTGCCCGCGCGGTTGTCGAGAACCGCGACTTCCCCCTGCTGGTGCGGAACGCTCACCTGGACCAGTGGGAGGACGTCGTCCGGATGGCCGTGGCACACGGGCGGCCCGAGGAGAGGAAGCGGCTGCTCACCCAGCTGGTCAAGCGCGGCGACAAGGTGGGCAAGCACCGCGTCCGGCTACATCTGCTGGCCACGGCCTGCCTGGAACACGCCACCCAGCTCGACCCCGAGATACGGCGGGAGGTGGAACAGCGGGCCGCCGCGTTGATCCCGCCCAGGACATACGGCGAGGCCAAGTCCCTGGCGGCCGTCGGGCACGTCGCGCTGGAGCTGCTGCCGGGGCCCGGGGGTCTGACCGAGGCCGAGGCTATGGCGGTGGTGCACGTGGCCAACGCGCTTGGCAGCGACGCCGCGCTGCCCAAGCTCGCCGAGTTCCGCGATCATCCTTCTTCCAAGGTGCGCGGCACGCTGCTCAACGGGTGGAGCGATTTCGATGCCGAGCGGTTCGCCGCAGAGGTCCTCACCGGCCTGTCACTCGATGGCGAGCCCCATCTCAGAGTGAACACGCCGGCCGAGCTCGCCGCCCTGTCCAGGCTGCCAGACCACCCCTATCTCGCGATGTTCGGGACGTTCTCGGAAGATGAGATCACCGGTGCCGTGAGGACAAGCACGCTGAAGGAGCTCTCGCTCACCTGCAACCGCCTCAGCGACCTGGACTTCCTCCGCCCCTTCCATTCTCTGGAACGCCTCTCCCTCATCGAGAGCCCGGCGATCCGGGATCTCTCCCCGATATCTAGCCTTCCGCTACGCAAACTACTGCTACGGCGGATACCCGGGCCACGCGACTTCAGATGCCTGAACGACCTCCTCCACCTTCGATACCTCTATCTCGGCGACGGCATGACCGTCCCCAGTCTGCAAGCCTTGCCGACACTGGCACCGCTTACAGACCTGGGCCTGCCCTCGACGGTCACCGACCTCACCGAGATCGGGGTATGGCGAGGGCTGAAGACACTGCGAATTCTCGATTCGGAAGAGGTTCCCTCGCGGGGAAGCCTGGCCGCAGTGTCCGACCTGCCCGCCCTGACTCGTTTGGTAGTTCCGCCACGGATACTGCGGGCGTTCCACGAGGCACGCATCAGTCTTCCCGGGGTCAGCCGTCTGCGGCTCTTCGCCATGGACGAGAGCCTGGACATGCGACAGCTCGTCACTGTGCTTCCCGGATTGCGGCACATAGACATGTCCGGAGAGCCCATCGAACTGGATGTCCGCCCGCTTAGCGAACTCGGCCAACTGTGCTCGGTGAAGACCCCGGGTCGCCTGCTTGTAGCGAACCCGGACGCTCTACCTCCGGGTGTCGTGATCCAGCCCTCAGAGTCGCGGTACTAAGCCGTGGCGGAGGATACGAGATTCGAACCGTGAGGGGTTGCCCACAACACGCTTTCCAAGTGTTCGTACGGGGGTCCTGTGAAGATCAGGAACGTTCTGGCCTGCGGTGCAGAGGACGTGGAGAGGCCGCTCGAACAGCCCTGGACGGGGGTGAATGAGACCACAACTGAGACCATGCTGAGGCACGTCCTTCTCGGTCAACGCGCCGTTGCCGAAAGTGGCATCCCCTGTCGCTTCTATGCTGAGGCTGAAGGCTAGATCCATGCCCCGCAGCCCCCTCCTCACACATAGATCACCCGGCGGGGTGGACCGCGTCTGGGGGTGGCATGGTCGACACCATCGGTGGCTAGTACCTCTGGCATGAAGGCCACCACCGTCGACTCGGCTCCGGTCCCTGTGATCGCCCCGAACTCTGCTTGTTCTGCCTACACCTGGTGCACCGACACCGGCGACCACCATTCGCACATGGGCGTCGTCGCCGAGGTGCTAGGCACCGGACAGGGGTCGCCCCCTCACTTGCAGGCATGGCTCCACGATCTTGATGGTGACGGTGAATTGACCGCCAGCTTCACCCACCGAGGCGACAGCAATGACTTCGATGTCGCCGGGCTGCATTCCTATGCCATGCAGGTCGGCGCGTTTGCCAGCCAGGTGATGGCGCTCGCTGACCAGCTTCAAGCTGGGACGTACTCGCCCGAGCCCACCGCCGACACCGTGAAGAAACCAACTACTTGGACCATCACCATCGAAGGGGGCGGGCATATTTCCGGGTATCTCCCTCCGTGGGTCGAGCGCAGCAGTGTCGATGACTATGCGGAGAAACCGCTGCGCGCTGACAGGCTCGGCTTACTGGTGGACATCGATCACTGGCTCACCGTCGAAGGCGTCGAAATGAGTGTGGCCGGGCCCGGGTACAAGGACCTGGCCGAGCCCGAAGATGTCTTTCGTGGATATTTGCAAGTACGCCCCTTCGACAGCGACCCACTCTCCCGTGTACCGCATGTCGATCTAGAGGTGGTGGAGGGCCGCTGGATGGAAAATCTAGGACCCGCTGACCTAGCAGACATTGCCGACAAGCTCCGGGCACAGGCCGCACGGCTTGACCAGACCCGCAAGGTGCTCGTTCAAGCAAGGATCGACTGGGAAGCCAACGCTTGACTGAGTTGCTGGCGAGGACGGATCGCGTGGCGCGGTCCTGGCGCTCACGGCATCGGAAATCGGGCCGGAGGGTTTCTCGGCGGGTGGGGTGGCTGGCGTGTCGGCCATCTATGGGGCAGGTCGCTGAGGTCCGGTTGCTGCTCGTTGATGGGAGGTCAGAAGTCGAAGTTCGGCGAAGTGCCAGGGTGTCTTCGCGGCGGTCATGAAGGCGGCGGGGCCTTCTTGAAGGTGGGTGAGGACGCCCAGGAGGAGGGTGTGGGAAACGGCCAGGAGGGGGCCGTGCCGCCCGGCGGTGTGGTGGAGGAAGGCGGCGCAGTGGCGGGCTCGGGTGTGGAGGTCGGTGAGGCTTTCGCCGTCTTCGCAGCGGAGGGAGGGGTTGGCGAGGCGGCGGGCTCGCCAGGCGCGGTAGGCCGGCGGGTAGGTCTCGGCGGTGCGGCCGAGGACGATGCTCGGGGCTCGCCATTCGGCGAGGAGGCCGGAGGTGGCCACGATCGGTAGGCCCGTGAGGTGCGAGACGAGGGTGGCGGTCTGGCGGGCACGGGGGATCGGGCTGGTGACGATCGCGGTGATGCCGTTGGGGAGGGGAAGGGACCGACGTACCTGGTCGCGGCCCTCCTGCGTGAGGGCGGCATCATGCGGGGCGTGGTGGCCGGGGCGGTGGCCTTGGTAGGCGCCGTGGCGCATGAGCCAGATGTCAGCCAAGGATCCAGCCCCCGTCCACGCGTAGGGTCTGACCGGTGATGAAGCCGGTGCCGTCGGTGGCAAGGAAGGCAACGGCCGCGGCGACGTCTTCCGGGCGGCCCCGGCGCTGCACGCACTGGCGGGCGAGCTGGCGGGCGGTCATGGCCTCCGAGTCGTCGACGACGGTGTCCTCGGCGGGGACACGGATGGAGCCCGGAGCGACGCAGTTCGCTGTGATGCCGGCGGGGCCGAGTTCGCGGGCGAGAGCCCGGGTGAACCCTTCGACGCCTGCCTTGGCGCTGATGTAGCCGGTGAGGTCGTGGCGGCCCGCGGTGGCGAGGACCGAGCCGATGGTGATGATTCGGCCCCAGCCGGCGGCCGTCATGGAGGGGCTGAGTTCGTGAGCGAGTAGGTAGTGGCTGGTCAGGTTGGTGGCGAGCGCATCGTCCCAGTGGGTTGGTGTCGTCTCCGTCCACGGGCGACGGGGATAGGCGCCAGCGTTGCTGACGAGGATGTCGATCGGGCCGAGTTCGTCGCGGGCCTGCTGGCATAGGGACCGTACGGCTTCGGCGTCGCGGAGGTCGGCTTCCAGGGAGACGGCCGCAGGGAGGGAAGCCGCGAGTTTCGCCGCTGTCCGGTCGTCGTCGAGGTGCGCGAGGGCGACGGTGGCTCCGTCGGCGGCGAGGCGGCGGGCGATGGCCGAGCCGAGACCGCCGGTCGCTCCGGTGACCAGGGCGGTGTGGCCGTTCAGGGGGCTGGGCATGGCGACTCCAGCGGGCAGAAGTAGGTGGCGGGGTCGAAGGCGGGGCTCATGGCCTCGGCGAGCCGGGCGAGGAGGACGAGCCGGTCCTCGGGGGCCAGGTCGGCCAGGTCGTAGACGCCGAGGATGCGCATGGCCAGGTAGGGACGGAGCAGGTTCGCGAGGTTCTCGTCGGGCCAGAGGCGGTCGGCGACCGGCCGTACGAGCTGGTTCCAGTACGCGGTCACGGCGGCTTGCCGGGGAGCCGAGAGGCACGGGGCGTAGTCGATGTGGATGGTGCTGGTGGTGTGGTCGACGTCCGCTCGCCGGATCTCCGGGGTGTTGGCCGGGACGTGGGCGAAGGTGGCCGGGTGGTCGGCGAAGGCGCTCGGGTTGTACGTGGGGACGAGCCAGCCGCCGAGTGCGGAGGCGTACCAGAGGAAGTTGGCGAACTCGCCAGGGATGCTGTTCGTCCCGGCGGTGTCGTAGTCGAACCAGGCGAGTGGCTGGGCGAGGTTGACGTCGGTGGGGTCGCCTTGGGTGAGGGCCGCCCAGACCGGCTCGGCCGTGGCGAAGTGGGCGCGGAGCCAGCGGAGTGTGGCGGCCCAGTCGAGACAGTGCCGACGGCCGTTGACGCTCAGGGTATAGGTGTCGAGGCGGGAGACCGGGACGTCGATGAGGTTGTCGGCGACCAAGAAGTCCTTCCCGGCGTAGTACGAGTCGAGTCGGCTGCCGGGAGCCGCGCGCTCCCAGTACAGCTTGCGGACGACGTGTGCCGGATCGGCTGACCATGCCGTTGCGAGGATGACCTCGCGGTACGCGATCGTGAGTTGGTCCAGGTAGGTGTGGAGGTCGCCGCTCGGCTCGTCCGCGTTGAGAAGGTCGAGCAGGAGTCCCTGGTCAGTGCCGCCGGAGAGGCGTTCGTACGCGATGAGGTGCCCGCCCGGCACGCGCAGGTGGGCATGGAGGGCGGGGACGCGGTAGTGCCGGGCCAGGCGAGCGTGGCCGCGGATCGCCTCGCGGGCCTCGGCCGAGTCGCGGGTGTACTTCAGGAGCAGCGGCTGGCCGAGGAGGTCGACGGGGCAGAGCAGATTGCGGGTGAAGCGTCGTACCGGACCGATCCGAAGGGGCGGCCGGAAGGTCATCGCCCCACCCCGTTGAGCAGTTCGAGGCCGACTTGGGCCAGCCCGGCCGGCGGGAAGGCGTCCATGTGCACGTCCGTGTCCGGGACGATGGCGTCGCGTACAGGGCAGAGGTCGCTCTGGTGCATGCGGTCGGACAGGTCGGTGGCGACGGCGTGATGGTGCGGCAGGCCGGTGCGCCACTTGCTGTGGCTGTGGCGCGCGTACAAGCCGATGACAGGCGGGGAGCTTCCGTCCCTGCTGCGGGCCATCGCGGCGAGGTGGGTGAGCCCGGTGTCGTTGCCGACGATCAGGTGGCAGTGCGGGAAGAGGTCGGCGAGGTGATCGGCCGGCATCCCGTCGAGGCGGAGGACCTGCACATGGCGCCGAGGAGCCTCCGCGGTGACGCGGAGGCCATCGACCCGGTTGCCGCCGATGAGTAGTAGCCGAGCCTGGGCCTGTTGGGCCTCGGCGATGTGTTCGGCGAAGGCGATGTAGCGCTGGGCGGTGTAGTCCTTGCGGTCCGGCCAACTGGTGGCGGTGATGGCGGCGATGTTCAGCCCGCCGAGCCAACCCGCCGAGCGCAGTTCCTCCACGAGGTCGCTCGGCCCGGTCGCGAGGGTGGGAACGAAAGGGGTCGTGGCGGGCAGGCGGATGCCGAGGCGGCGCTCCCCCGCCAGGTAGTGGCGGGCGGGCAGGTCCGGGTGGGCGCGGCCGTCGGTCGACCAGCAGGGCGGGGCGGCCGGGTCGAGCACCAGGCTCACCACCGCCGTCGAGCCGTGCGCCTCGATTCCCGCGCGGTCGCCGATCACGGCCCGCTGGCCGTTCGGCGCGGTGGCCTGGGGCCGCGTGATCAGCCCGGTGCGGGCGATCAACCTCGCGTACGGACCGACTGCCCGGACGGCCACGCGAACCGAGCGCAGTCGCAGCCAGTCGAGGATCGCGCGGACCCCCGACAGTGCCAGGAGGGTGTCGCCGAGCTTCTCCTCGAAAGCCGCCACGACCTCGCCGCACCCGCTCAGGCGGTGGACGAGCTCGGCGGCAGCGGCAAGCGGGAGCGGTGCGCCGACGGGGACGCCGTCACGGTCGTATCCGAGCGGGGTGGTGTGGACGGGTCCGGCGGGGATGACCACGGAACCGTGGTGGAACCGGATCCCCGCCGGGGCGACCGCGGTCACGCCGGGCCTTCGATCGTGGTGAGCGAGACCAGGGGCAGACCGAGGTCGGTGAGCAGGTCGCGGGC
Source organism: Streptomyces sp. PsTaAH-124 (assembly GCF_000373685.1). NCBI lineage: Bacteria > Bacillati > Actinomycetota > Actinomycetes > Kitasatosporales > Streptomycetaceae > Streptomyces > Streptomyces sp. PsTaAH-124. The sequence continues at coordinate 192,580 of NZ_KB892167.1, forward strand.
TCCGCGGGTGGTGTCCTCCACCAGGCAGGCCGCCGCCAGCGGGAGGGCGCCTGCCTCGCGGAGGCGGTGGGTGAGGTCGGCCAGGGTCCGGCCGGTGGTGATCTCGTCGTCCACGATGACGATGCGCTGCCCAGGGGTGATGCCGTACGCGAAGACGTCGGTGCGCATCGCGTGGGGCTCGCTGAAGCGGACCGCGCCGTCGAGGGGAAGGTGCAGCTTCCAAGCGATTTTGTACGGGACGTGGGTGGCGCCGGCGAGGGAGACGGTCGGCAGGATGCCGCCGGCGTCCAGGCCGAGGAGGAAGTCCACGGAGCCGAGTCCGTCCGGCACCTGCTCCTGGAGCAGACGCCACAGGTCGGCCCCGGTGCTCGCGAGGGCGTCGGGGTGGACCGGGTCCTCCAGGCCGTCCAGGGAGTGGATGACGCGCTCGCGGCGGCTCGTGGCCCCGACGCTGAGGCGTTCGACGATCCGGGCGGAGAAGGACGGGACGGCGATGGTTTCGGGCATGGCGAAGCTCCTGTCGGATGGAGAAGCGAAGAAGGAGGGGAGGCTGTTCAGGCGGCGAGTTGGTCGGCGTACCAGGAGAGGAACTGGTCGACCGCCGTGGTGACGGGCTTGAGGACGAGTTCGGTGTCGCCGTCGCGCCAGGCATCGGCGATCTCGGCCAGGGATGGTACTGAGACGTCGCGCAGGCCCGGCAGGCGGGAGGCCGTGGCGAGGATCCGGTCCGGGCCGGACTCCCACTGGTTGTGTTCACGCAGGAGGAGGCGGCAGGCGAGCACGAGGTGCTTGTAGAGCTGCCGCAGGGCGGCAGGCCCCGCGTCGGCGCGCAGGCGGCGCATGGTCAAGACGACCTGGGGCAGTTCCCGGACGGCGGCGAACGCGAGCTCGTCTCGGCCGATCGTCGGCAGTTCGAGGCCAGGTACGGCGTGCAGAACGGGGCTGCCCTCCTGGAGTTGGTGGAGGACGAACGCCAGGCGCGGGGTGAGGCGCCGGGCGGTCAGTTCGCCGGGCGTGACGAGGGTGGGGCCGAGGGAAGCCGCACCGCCCAGGGCTGTTCGGTACTGCTCCAGGGCCTCGTGGATTCGTCCGGCAGCCTCGTGTTCGGTGATCACTAGGAGGTCCAGGTCGGACCAGCCTGCGATCCAGCTGCCCTCGCCGGGGCTACCGGTCAGGGCGACGAGCCGCACGCCGGGGCCGTACGCCCGCACCGCGTCGGTGAAGTCGGCCGTCGCCGAGGCGACTGCGGCTGGCAGTCCCAGCCCGTACGGGGTGGCCACGCGCAGCGCCGTGGTGGCGGGCGGGGCGGCGATGCGTCGGAGGCGGGCGCGGAGGGCGGCGATGCTACCGGTGTTGTCGATCACATGGTCGGCGAGCGCGGCGACTTGGTGGGCACCACGGCTCATCTTGATCTCGTCCTTCGCGGCAACGGCCTGGGCAGGCGTCCCGGACCGCTCGACACGTACGGGGAAGGAGGCGTCCAGGTAGACGATCTGGAGCGTGTCGCCCATGAGCTGCTTGAGCTCGGAGATCGAGGCGTCGTCGTGGACGGACTCGATGGTGAACAGCCAGGTGTCGACGTGGGCGTCCGCGAAGCGGTTCAACTCGCCGAGCAGCAGCTCGGCCTGCCGCCGGGCCGAGAGCGCGTACGGGTCCGCAAGGCCCTCCCGGTGGGCCGCCTGCCGCAGCAGGAAGCCGATCTTGAAGCGCTGGGCACCGCACGTGCGCTGGACGAACTCGGCGCTGGTGCTCTTGCCGCACTCGCTCAGCCCACCGAAGGCGATGACCCGGCGCAGGTGCCGACTCGGCTTGACCTCCGCGGGGGCTGCGTCGTCCCGGCCGTACAATTTGAAGCGGGCCGGTACGGGGAGTCGACGGTGGCCAGCGACGACGTCGGAGACCAGCGTGTCGAGGGCGGCGCACAGCTCCTCCCGCTGGCCGTGGAGGGCGGGGACGCGGCGGCGGGTCAGCTCGTCCCGGGCCGCCGCCCGCTCGCTGTGCCAGATCCGCAGCGTCAGCACCGACAGACGGTCGACGACGGAGGCGATCGTCTCGGTGTGTAGTGGCGCATCGGCGCGGCCCGCGTCCGCCAGCGAACCGAGGACCTCGTCGGCCCGCTCGGCGAGCACGTTGCGTTCGGCGTTGAGCTGGTCGATTTCCCGCTTGCAGTCGGCGACCTGGGCGGCGGAGAGTAAGGCGCCGCGCACCCGGTCCTCGGTGCCCCACAGGTGTCCGTTCACGGTGTGGAGTCGGGTGACGGCGTCGTCCAGGCGGTGCCGGTCCTTGTCCTGGAGCGTGGCGATGGCGCGGGACAGGCCGAGCGGCAGGACCAGGGGCGGGGAGTTCTGGGTCACCGGGGACTCCCATCAGTGAGTGGGCTGAGGCCAAGGCGATCGAGGACGTCGCTGTGTACGTCGTCCAGGGAGCGGTCCTCGCAGTCCACGACCGTGTTGTACGTGCCGTGCTCGGTCTGGTGGAGCAGGACCGCGTGCAGCGACTTCTGATAGGCCGGGTAGATCCCGGTCCATGGGCGGCCCTCGCGAGCGCTCGTCATGGCGTAACTGCGCTCGGCGTCGAGGGACGGGAGCAGGAGAATCGAGGTCTCGGAGGCGGCGGCTCGTGAACCGGCGATGCCCGTCACGGTCTTGAACGCCTCGCCGACCGTCAGCGCGTCCTTGACCACGCAGGTCGCGGCGGCCACGGCGAGGAGCATGGGCAGGCCCCTATCCAGCAGCCCCGTACGCCCGGCCTCGCGGGCGGCGGCCCGCCTGGCGTGGCCGACGAGCAGCATCTCGGTCAGCTCGACGGTCGTGGACGTCTCGAACCACCACCGGGCGTAGTCGCCGGCCGCCACCCGCGCCCACGCATCGGGGTCGTGTTCGTGGACCGCGCCCAGCGGCTGGAAACCGTCCCACTGCTCGGCCAGCCGTACCAGGTGGGTCGTCTTGCCGACGTTGTCAGGGCCGTTGAGGCTGACGAAGTCCGGGGGCTGCGGCATCGCTCACGCCTCGCGGACCGGGGTGTCGAGGACGGAGACGATCGCGTTCGTGTTGGCGGCGATGAACTCGGCCAGCTCCGGCGGCATCAGGTTCAGCCCACGGACGTCCTCGGCGGTGAACGGCATCCGGACCACGTCGTACCCACCCCGCTCCGGCTTGGCGAACTCCGTGCCCGTACGCGCGGCCAAGTCCATCGACTCCAGGCGCGCGGCGAAGATGTGCTGGACGCCGACGCCGCCCTCCAGCTCGTCGGTGATCAGGTGGACGAGCTCGGCGCGCTCCAGCTTGCCGCCCAGCTCCTCGAACACCTCCCGGTGCAGCGCCGCCTCGATGGTCGCGTCGTCCGCCTCGACCCCTCCGCCGACGGTCACCCAGTACGGCTCCCTCCCCGGCTTGGTGCGCTTGATGAGGACGAGTTCGTCGCCGTCGAGGAGGATGGCGCGGGCGTTGCGCTTGACGATGTCGGTCATGCTGTTTGCTCCTTCTGGTGGTGGTAAGGGAGAGAACGGGCGGAGGGCCGCTTGGTGGCGGTGGACACTCCGGCTCGGTGGAATCAGCATGGTGCAGGGCGATGACGGGGTGTGACGAACGGGCGCTGCAGCAATGCCGCACCACTGCTGAACGAGGCTGGCTACGCTGGTCGTTTCGGCGTTCCACCAGGTGGCGGACAGGGGGTACGACGGTGGTCATGGTGCAGCGATGGTCCGGCCGGGAAGCCCGGCTGTTACGCGACGCCCTGCGCATGAGCCTGCGAGACTTCGCCGCATACCTGGGTGTAAGCGACCGAACAGTGTCGAACTGGGAGGGTGGCGGGGTAAGTTACCAGCCCCGTGCCGAATCTCAGGCCGTCCTGGACACCGCGCTCGGCCGCGCTTCGGAGGACGCGAAGGCCCGGTTCGCGGCGGCGCTGGGAATGAGTGACGCAGGTGCAACCGTCGCAGGCCGGATCGAAGTCGACTCCCACAAGTTCCTGCCAGTTTTCATCGGTGTCGAGTGCTCCCGCCTACTCCGCGCACACATGACACCGAGCGTGGACGACCAGTGGTTGGAGTCCGCCTCGGCCCGAGTGGACCACCCCGAAGCGCAGGACTGCCTCCTGCACGTCTTCGCCTGCGGGGTGGCAGTCTTCCACCTTGTTCAGCCTCAAAAGCCCGCCGCGCTCACCGATCTCGCCGTCTGGCGCTACCGCTCCTACGCCTCCGATCTGCCCTGGGCACGAGACAAGCTCCGCGATCTCCTGGACGAAGACCACACCCGCGTCCCCAACCCGGAGTACGTCCTCTCCCTGTACTGGGTCACCTCCGGCCCGTGGGCGGGAGACGCCCATGACACCGCACTGCGCCTGCTGTCCACGCCCTCCGTGCTGGTCGACCGCGGTGCCCCGGACGGGCCCGCGCCCCTGGACGGCACGGTCGAGGAGTCGCTCCTCGCCACCGGCTTCGACCACCCGGACATCGTGTCCTTCGGCGTACGGGGAGTCTCCACCGGCTACGCAGGCTGGTCAGGCGTCGCCTACGCCTCCCACTCCCGCGAGCGCAGCCTCGGCATCGACGAGCTGGTCGCCTGCGAGCTGACCGTCCAGGCCCTGTGGTGCTTCACACGTCAGATCCAGCAGATGATCGAGGACGGCCAGGACCCCTCCATGCCCGAGCGGTACGGCTGGCGCTTCCTGCGCGCCGCCTCCTCCCGGCTCACCACCGCCCGCGCCCAGGAGACCGCGCAGCACGTCCTGATGCGGGAGGCCATCATGAAGACCAGCGGACTGGCCGAACGGCTACGCGCCGCGCAGGACGCTCTACGCGAGAGCGTCGGCTGAGAACACGGGCAGGAGAGACAGCGGATGGACATCGGCACCGCCGTGCTGGTTGTGATCGACATGCAGAACGGCTTCGTGAACCACCACAGCAGCCACGCCGTGCCAGCGGTCTCCGACCTGGTCGCCCAGTGGTCTGCCGCAGGCCGCCCCGTGGTCTTCACCCGGTACTTCAACTATCCGGACAGCCCCTACGAGCGCTTCTTCCAGTGGCGCCGACTTCAAGAAGCGCCCGAGACCGACATCGTCACCGAGCTCGCCGATGCTGCCGCCCACGCACACGCGGTCGTCGACAAGACCGGGTACACGCTCCTCACCCCGGAGGCCGCTGAACTGATCCGCCGGGCCGGCTGGACCGACCTCGTCTTCTGCGGGATCGCCACCGAGAGCTGCGTCCTGAAGTCCGCCGCCGACGCCTTCGAGCACGGCTACGCGCCTTGGATCGTCACCGACGCCTGCGCCAGCGACGCCGGCCCCGAGGTGCATGACGCCGGACTCCTCGTCGCCCGCCGCCTGATCGGAACCAGCCAACTCGTCACCGCCGAACACGTGATGGGTCAACTCACTGCGTACGCCGGGACCCCGGTGCTGGAATAGCCTCATGGCCGACACGCTGTACGACACCGACCTGATCATCATGGGTGGAGGCCCGGCCGGCTGCGCCGCTGCCCGCATGGCCGCCAGCGTCGGCATGCGCTCGATCCTGGTCGAGCCGGACCGGCTGTGCCGCAACCTCTACCGGATTCCGGTACTGAACAACGTCCTCGGCGGCTACACCAGCGGCCCCGAGCTGGCCGACTCCATCGTCGCGGAGCTGAAGAGCACGGAGTTGTGCCGTCTCGAACTCGGCCGGCGCGTCACCGAGCTTCGAGCCGACGATGTCCATGTGACCGTCACGGTCGACACCGGCGCCCGTCTCACCGCTCCGTACGTCATCGTCGCCACCGGCGTCGGCCCCCTCCAACCCCGCGATGCCACCTGGATCACCGCCCCCGACGGACTGACCCTGCCCCCGCTCTGGCAGGCCGAGGCGGACGACGCCGAGGGCCGGACACTCCTCGTCCTCGGCGGCGACCGCCCGATCGGCACCTTCCTGCGAGCCAACCCGACCGCCGACACCTGCCTGCTCGTGGCATACTCGGCGGCCGACGAATACAAGATCGAAGAGGTCCGCGAGGATCCCCGCGTCACGCTCCTCCCCGTCGAGCACCTGACGCTGAGGCCCGCCGAGGGCACAGGGGTGTCAGCGGAAGCGATGGGCCAGGGCGGCACCCCGCGGACGATCACGGCGGATGCCGCCTACCTCAGCATCGGCAACGCCCCGACCGCCCCGCCCGGCGACCTGACCCGCGGCGTGGACGGATACTGCCCGCCGACCGACCAGCATCCCCGCGTCATCGTGGCCGGCGATCTCCGCTCCGCCCGCTTCCAGCGGATCATGACCGCCTTGGGTTCGGGGAGCGAGGCCGCACTGCACGCCTACTACGAGGCCAGGGAAGTGCTCGCCAAGAGCTGAAACCACCTCGACGGGATACGGTGACGGCGCTCGGAAGGGAATCTCCGTGACCAGTGAGGCCGAGACGGCGGTCGCCGCTGCCGTCGTCGTTCAGGACGGGCGCGTCCTGCTCGTGCGACGACGCGTGGCGGAAGGCGCACTCTCGTGGCAGTTTCCGGCCGGGAAGATCGAACCTGCGGAAGCCCCCGAAGAGGCCGCAGCGCGGGAGACCCGGGAGGAGGCTGGGCTTCTGGTGGCACCGCAGAGCGTGCTGGGACAGCGGACTCACCCCGTGACGGGCCGGGAGATCCACTACATCGCATGCCGCCCCGTCGGCGGCGAGGCGGTCATCGCGAGTGATGACGAAGTGGCCGACCTGGCCTGGGCCGCGCACGGCGAGATCCCGCAGTACGTGTTGTACGGACGGTTCGAGCCGGTTCGACCTCCCGCCCGCACTCCACGACGTCGACCCACTCGAACCCGACTCCAACCCCCATCCGGAGGAACGTCTTTGAAGGGCTCCACCCACCGCCGCTGCTACTGCCGCGACACCGAGACCGGCAAACCGCTCGGCAAGAACTGCCCCAAACTCACCAGCCGCAAGCACGGCTCCTACTCCATCCGCCAGGAACTCCCGCCCCGCGACGACGGCACCCGCCGCTCCTTCAGCCGCGCGGGCTACGACACCCTGAAGGCGGCGCAGGCCAACCTCGACCACGTCCGCGCTCTTGTCGGCCTCGCCGAAAGCGACGACCCCGAGGGCCTCGCACAGATCGCCGAACTTCTGGAGCGGGTCGCCGACGAGAAGTCACCGCTGCCGGACATCGAGGCCACCCGGCGGCGCCTCGCCCACGGCCTCGATCTGACCAGCCGCCTCACCGTCGGGGATTGGCTGGACATGTGGCTGGCCGGCAAGAAGGGACGCCAGAGCGCGATCAGCCGGGACGCGAGCAACATCCGCGTCCACCTTAAGCCGCGCATCGGCCACCTCCGGCTCGACCGCCTCCGCGTGGCCCACCTGTCGGAGCTGTTCGAGGCCATCGCCGAGGCCAACGTCGAGATAGCCGAAGGCAACGCAGCCAGGCGCAAGGTGTTCGAGGACCTCGCCCGGATCCCCTGGAAGGGGCGCGAACACCGCGCTCACCGCTAGGTGATGAAGGCCGCCATCGACGAGATGGAGCCCTACCGCCGGATCGTCGGCGCGGCCACCCGCCAGCGGGTCCGCTCCGCCCTCAGAGCCGCGCTGAACGCCGCCATCGCCCAGCAGCTGATCACCTTCAACCCGGCCGCCCACGTCGAACTGGAAGCGGGCAAGCGGCCCAAGGCCCTCGTGTGGACCGAGGAGCGCATCCTCCACTGGAAGCGCACCGGCGAGAAGCCCTCACCTGTCATGGTCTGGACCCCGGAGCACACGGGCCTCTTCCTCGACCACGTCGCGGAGGACCGCCTGTATGCCCTCTTCCACCTGGTCGCGTTCCGCGGACTGCGCCGGGGCGAGGCGTGCGGTCAGAAGTGGACCGACACCCATCTCGACGCGGGGCTCATCACCGTCGCCAAGCAGCTCGTCGTGGACGGCTGGGAGGTGTACGAGGACGATCCCAAGACCGAGGCCGGAGCCCGCACCATCGCGCTGGACTCCGACACGGTCCAGGCCCTGCGACGGCACCGCGCGCAGCAGGACAAGGACCGAGAGGAGTGGAGCACGGCCTGGGTGGAGACCGGTCGCGTCTTCACCCAGGAGAACGGCGAGCTGCTTCACCCCGCCAACGTCACCCGGCGGCTCGTCGAGCTGCACGAAGAGATCGGACTGCCCCCGGTCCGGCTCCACGACCTCCGGCACGGGGCCGCGACGCTCGCCCACGCCGCCGGAGCCGACCTGAAGGACATCCAGGAGATGCTCGGCCACTCCTCGATCACATCACGGCCGACACCTACACGAGCCTGCTCCCCGAGGCCGACCTCGCCATCGCGGAGGCGGCGGCCCGGCTCGTGCCCCGCGCGCGACCCGCCGCGAAGCCGGAGCCCCAGCCCGAAGAGCCGGAGGAGACCGGCCCGGAGACCGTGCCGGATGGTGCTGATCCGTTGGGAGAAATTCAGGAGATCGACTCTCCGTCCGCTCACGCACCGCTCACGCAAACGGCCCCGGACGAGGAGTCCGAGGCCGAGTAGAGCCCCCACCTGGGGGAGAAACCCCAGGTCAGAGCGGTGATGCGTTGTGCCCCCGGCAGGATTCGAACCTGCGACACCCGCTTTAGGAGCGAGGTTGGGTGATCAGTAGCTTGACCTGCGCATTTCCCATCAGTGAGCATCATCGATGCGTGCTCTCTCTCGCGCCCTTGTTCCCCGTTGTTCCCCGCCCGTTCTGGCACGGTTGTGGCACGGGCGTGATCTACCCCCAAGAGGGGAAGGGGACGGGCCGGACCCCGTACCCCCTCGCATCAAGAGCGCGTTTCAGATGGCGGTACCTCCGCGCGCGGCGGGTGTTCTTGATGGGCGCACCCTGACGTTGTTCCCGGCGGGCGACTGCGCGGAGCAACTGTAGCGTGATGTGTCCCTTGATCGCCAAACGGTCAACGAGGCGCGTGTGTAGTGGACTTGACGATCACCTGCCCCATACATCAACCCACCACTCACCCCAGCTTCCATCCCGTCCGCCGTCGACCCACACACCGTGGAGCGGGCGTGGTTCAGGGCGTCCAGGTGGAGCGCGCCACTGTACGAACGACCTGGACGCCCTGGGCCGCGTCTGCTCGGCTCTGCCTGGGTCGACGGTGGACGGGATGGAAGCACCCCACGCCAGCCCCAACGTGCCCGCGGTCGGCGACGGCGCCCCCTCCACCCCGGTGTCGGCCGATCCCCCGCCGGAGGCATCGTCTTGACCGTGGCATGCGTACGGTGGTCACCCATCGCCCCGGCCTCTCACGTGGGCGCGCGTTGGCGCAGCCCGCCGGAGCGGGCCGAAGGCAGGAGCGGCGGCGGAGCGGAGCCAGGAGCGCGCCCGGCGGAGCGGAGCGCAGCCGGGGCTTGATGAGGTAGAGAAACCTGTAACGCTCGACCGTTGCGGGTCATGAGTGCGGCGTAGCGGTGGCGGCTTCGAGCGCAGCGACGATGGATTTAGGATCGCCGTTGTAAACGATGTGGGGCTCGTCCGGAGTTGGAGGTGAAAACCGCTTCCGATAACGGATCAAGTCGCTTTCGGAAAAGTAGATCGAGTTCGGGTCGGACTCATGCCGGGCATTTCGCTTGCTCACGCGTGACCAAAGCTCCTCGTGACTCGCCTCTAGGTAGACCATTACTACAGTCGCTCCGGCGTCACTCGCGATGGATCGCCACTTAGTTCGGTCTTCCGGTGTCCAGAAGCCGTGGTCTACCACCACGTCATATCCCGACTTAAGCCGCTCGCTGAGTTCCACAGAGATTTCTTCCAGTACCGGCCGCTCTAGAGTGGGAAAGATACCTCGGGGGAAATCCACCCCATACACGCCATGTCGGTGGTACATTACCTCGTCTGGACATAGCCTGAAGAATCCGCGAGCCACGAGCGCTTGTGCTAGTGACGTTTTGCCCGCGCCGGGGAGCCCTGCCATAAGGACGCAGAAAGGGCTGCGGTTCTCAACGCTGCCGGTCACTGGGTGACTTCCGATTCAGTTCGCCACGTTCGGCCGGGGCCGCCGAGGTCGACGCCGTACTCCACCGCATTGCCGTCGCTGTCGAGGAACTTTGCTGTCATCACGACTACTGGTTCCGCTGGCGGTTTTGCCGTGTCCAGCTCCAAGAGCTTCACGTCTTCCGGGGTGAGGAGGCGCGCCGAAGCGGTGTCGATTCGTTGGGTGATCGGTCGACCGGTAGCCTCCGCGATTAGTTGTAGCGAAGTACCACCGGTCAGACGGTTGCTTTTCGCCAACTGCGGAATCAGCTTGAGATAGCGGGTCGGAATCCATGACGTCGAGTGGGCGACGATTCCGTGCCGGTCGCGATACACTCGGCAGCGTCGGATGACGTCCGAGCCAGGCTTTATATCCAGGGCTTGTGCTACGTCTGCGGGTGCCGACACCACTGCTGCCTGATGTGAATCCGATCGCTCGCCAGATCCCCAACTTGATCCGGTAAGGCGTCCTCGATCCTGGCGCTGAGAGCCCGAGGACATCGGGGCGGGGCGGTCTAGAACTTCCGTCCCGATTCCGTGAATTCCCCTGACAAGCCCTTCATTGCGTAGCTTCCTGAGCGCCTTTTCGGCGGTCGCTGTGCTGACGCTCCACTCTTGCGCGAGGTTCTTGATGCTGGGCAGAAGGGTTCCCGGCTGAAGTTCGCCAGATGCGATGAGCCCTTCGTAATGGGCGGCGATCTGCGCGTATGGCGCTCGATTGTCGGCCTGGTCGGACATGGTCAGCTCCTTCGGGTCAGTGGCTCGTTCCTTAGCGTACCCCTTGACACCCTAGGGTGCCCTAGGGAACCCTAGGTATGTGACCGGCTGTAAGGCCGGAAACACAGCCGGTCTGATCCATGCCCGGGGGCAGCGCTCAACCGCCAAGAAGAACCGCTGCCCCCGGCTCCCTCGAAGGGAAGCCCCATCATGCCTGCATCCTTGGTTGCGTCGCACGCTGAGCCTGCGGTCTCGATCACCTCGAACGGCTGTCCGTCCTGCGCCGGGACGCTCGTGGAACTGGACGAAGACGGTTCGCTGACGGGCTTTGTCGGTGCGCTGGTCCCGTGCTACTGCACGAACTCCAGCCAGGGACAGAGTCCGCTGTGCGCCTGCCACATCGAGGGTTACCCGCTCGACGGCGGCTTCACCGGCTGGGTCGTTGACCTGCCCTTCGACGACGACAAGCCGTTCTTCCGTCCGTGCTCGGTGCACTCGCCCGCCCGCCGGAAGGCCGCCGCTGAGCTGCTGGTGGGTGCCGCGTGACGGTGTTCCCCGTCCCCCCGGAGGCCGTGGCCGGTGCTGCGGCCTCCCTGGGCACCGACCCGATCACCCTGGCCGACCTGCTGCGGGTGGCCAACCTGCCCGGCTTCGACCGCTGGCAGGAACAGGTGCGCCGTACCGGTGGCTGTGCCCAGCCGATCCGGCTGAGGGGCCAGACCGTCACCCGCGACCGCGCCACCGGCGACGTCCTCTACTCCTACAGCACCGAGCACGAGCCGGGCGGCATGCTCCGGGTGGCCTGCGGCAACCGGCGGGCCTCGCGCTGTCCCGCGTGCGCCTGGACGTATGCCGGGGACGTGTACCACCTGATCCGGGCCGGGATCACCGGCGACCCCCGGATGGGCATCACCGACAGGGTCCGGCAGCATCCCGGCGTGTTCGCCACCCTGACGGCCCCGTCGTTCGGGCCGGTCCACAACCGACCGTCCTCCGGCCGCTGCCGCTGCGGGAGCTCCCACACCGAAGACGCTCCGGCCCTGGGCACAGCCCTCGACCCGGCCCGCTACGACTACGCCGGGGCCGTGCTGTGGAACAACCACGCCGGGGACCTGTGGCGCCGCTTCACCATCTACCTGCGCCGGGAGATCGCCGCCCGTGCCGGGCTCACCCAGACGGCCATGCGGGAGGTGTGCCGGGTCTCCTTCGGCAAGGTCGCCGAGTTCCAGAAACGCGGCTCCGTGCACTTCCACGCCGTGGTCCGCCTCGACGGCCCGGACGGACCGCACGACCTTCCGCCCGCGTGGGCCACGACCGCTCTCCTGGACGACGCCATCAAGGCCGCTGCCGCCCGGGTCGCCGTACCGGTCCCCGCGGGCGGTGACTTCCCCGCCCGCACCCTGCGCTGGGGCTCCCAGGTGGACGTGCAGCCGATCGGCAGCCTGCAGGGTGTCGAACTGACCGACACGGCGGTCGCCTCCTACGTCGCCAAATACGCCACCAAAGCCGCCGAAGCCACCGAGACAGTGGACCGCCGGATCGGGGAGCTGGCCGAACTCGACCGCCTGCCACTGCCCCCGCACACCCGCCGCCTGATCGANGCNTGCCACNCCCTGGACGACGCCTACCCCGACCGGCTGCTGTGGCGCTGGGCCCACATGCTCGGCTTCCGCGGCCACTTCATGACCAAGTCCCGCGCCTACTCCACCACCCTCAGCGAACGCCGCCAGGTACGCGCCGACTACCGCGCCCGCCAGGAACGCCACGAACGCG